>JAZULN010000001.1:0-1605 GCA_045603125.1 Clostridia bacterium
GTAGCCATGTCGTTCTGTGGGCCAAGGAGTTGCCCTTAACCCTTGTCTTCCTAAGACCGCTTGGCCTCCGACTTTGAGCCTCTTTTATTTTATTTATTTCTTCAATCTTGGTCACGGCATTGCCATCAACCTTTAAAACCATGTCATTTACCTTTAGCCCCGCCTTTTCTGCCGGGCTATCCTTTTGGACCTCTTCAATTATAACACCATGGTCACTGTCCAACCCTGCTATCCCAATCATTAAGGTCTCATCAGTTGTCTGGCTAGCTGTAGCATTGTCTCTACCCTCAAGGCTTTCTTTTACTTCATTTATTGGAGTTACAATTCCGATATCGTTTGCCCGGGTCTGAAAAATTCCCGTTGCTATGCCGATTAGCTCTCCGTTTTTATTTAATACAAGTCCTCCAATACTATTTGCGATAATCGATGAGTCAACCTGGAATACATCTATTTTTCTACCATTTCCGACAGACACGTCTTTGTCAATTCCACAGATATTCCCAACCGTAATTGGGTTTGAAAGCTCATCATCTACCGGATTTCCAATTACCGATACCGCATCACCAATTTTTATCGTGTCCGAATCACCAATTTTAATTGGCATCAAATTATTTGCATCTATTTTTAGTATTGCGATTCCCTTTTCATCATCCCTTTTGTAAATCACTGCCTTATGCTCTTCGCCGTTATTTAGCCTTACCGTAATATCACCCTCACTGTCAATTGCATAAAGGGTAGTGAGGATTAGTCCGTCTTGGCTTATAATCGCCCCAGAGCCTACAGAAATGTTATATCCTAATATATTACCGTATTCGCTCTGACTGTCTATATTGACAACCGAATCCAATGCCCCGATTGACCCTTCCTGATTAAAGGCCGGTATGGTAACGACAATGTTATTCCCGGTCACCGTCCGATACGCGTACTGGGTAAGCTTTCCCGATAGCCTTGCACCAAAGAGGAATGCAACCGCCAAAACCAAACTAAGTATCAGAACCAATATAACCACTATGATGCTGATTGCCCACGCAGGGAACTTTCTTTTCTTTTTATCCTCTTCTCTTGGCGGTTCGGCAGGAATTATCGACATATCACCGTCATACATTCTATATTCATTCATAAATTTAACCCCTTTAAAATTATAATTTAATTATATTATAATACCTTTGGGGCAATAGTGTGTTAACAAAATGTAAACTTTTGTCGAACTATAGCACATTCTCAATTTTTAGCTTATAATTTCTCGGCAGATGTCTTATCAAAACATCTAAAAATCTACATTTTGCAATAGAGTCAAACTTCGCCTCACCCTCGATATAGCCTTCAAGTTCCGCTATCCCCTGCTCGATTTTGTCAAGGTCCCCATGGTCCATAATTATCGACATTGTCATCTTTTTTCCGTCAACATACTCGGCCATTTGCCTTGCCAAAACCTTCGCTTTTTGATAGTCATTCTCTTTTACTGCCTCCACCACTCTTTTATTATCATCTAAAATTTTTCTCGACACCACCTCAATTCTATGGGTCGAAAAAACCGTACCCGAAACTATCAAGCCTGCAATAATTATAGCCACTATAAAACTTTTCATACTCCCCTGTCCTTCT
>JAZULN010000002.1:0-3353 GCA_045603125.1 Clostridia bacterium
ACTGAAGGGGCAACCAATTCTTTTGGTTTCGGAGTTAGAGCCTCTTCCGGAGCATCCGCTATTGATACATTAGTGTTCCGCAACGAACTTGAGAGCAAAGTAATAAAATTAGCTGAACCAATAGAAAAAGATGATGAACACAGTATTGAACTTGGAAGACTAAAAGTTTTAACAGGTGCAAATGCAGGTAAATATTACGTATACCTAAAGTTCGACGGTGAACTCATAGGTGAAGAATATGTTACTGTGGATGGAAATAATCAATATGATGATTCATATTTTACAGGAACGTTATCTCATTCTATCAGAATCGTTACTTACGGCAGAGGCGGTTCAGATATAATCAAAGAGTTTACAGTCACCGAAGTAGATCCCACACCCGACCCCGAGCCCGAGCCCGATCCCGAACCCGAACCGGATCCTGATCCCGATTCATTGTATTATGCTTACGATGAAATCGAATATGGTGATTTGATAGATGCAAACGGAAATCTTCTTCCTTCAATTGAATATGGTGTACAAACCAGCGTATTCACATATAACCAAACTTCACCAACCGGATCTGCAATATTAAAGTACCGCTGGAAAGAAGCTAATGCGGCTTCTAATTTCCAACTTTGCTTCGACAAAATTACCAATGAGAAAATGGATTATATGTTCGGTATGCAGTATTATGTACCGGATAGTGAATATCCCAACGGTAGAATATGGTTAAGACCCGGTTATGGACCTTCCGTAGCTCTTGAAGCTCCTTTTGAAACCGGCAATAACTACGATATAGAATTTGCAAGACTTAAGGTTAAAAACGGTTCTGAGGCAGGCAAGTATTATGTATACCTCAAGATTAACGGTGAGTTGTTTGCCGAGGATTATGTTGCAGCAGATGTTGTTGACGCTGACGGCAATTATGTTTCAAATCCGGGAAGTGCTAACTGCACGATTTCCAACGAGATTTTCCTCACATTCTGGGGCGGTGGCGGCGGAAATAAGATTGCTCCTATACCGTTTGTTGAAGAGTATGAAGATTATGATGAAATCGGATATGAAGATTTAATCGATGCAAACGGCAATCCGCTTCCTACAACAGAATTGGATGTAAAAACTAGTGTATTTACATATAACAAAACCTCTAAAACGGGTTCTGTCATATTAAAATATAGTTGGAAAGGAGCTAACGCAGCTTCTAACTTCCAACTTAGCTTCGACAAGATATCTGATGAGAAAATGGCGTATATGTTCGGTCTTCAGTATTATGTTCCGGATGGTGAATATCCAAATGGTAGAATATGGTTAAGACCCGGTTATGGACCTTCCGTGGCTCTTGAAACTGCTTTTGTAACCGGTAAGAATTACAATATTGAATTTGCAAGACTTAAAGTTAAAAACGGTCCTAATACAGGAAAATATTATATATATCTTAAGATTAACGATGTTTTGTTTGCAGAAGATTATGTTGCAGCAGATATTGTCGACGCTGACGGCAATTATGTTTCAAATCCCGGAAGTGCTAACCTTTCTATCTCAAATGAGATTTTCATCTCATTCTGGGGCGGTGGCGGCGGAAACAAGATTGCTCCTTACAAGGAAAAACAGGAAGCCATTGAACACGAAGGTGTAAGAGGCGATTTTGATAATGACGGTATTGTTAACGCAACCGACCTTACAACTCTCAGAAAGATTTTATTAGAGGTACAGGATACAAGTGAAATGCCCGAAGGAATCGCTGATTTCAATAATGACGGAAATGTAAATATTCTTGACCTTGTTGCTATGAAGAAGTATCTTGCTCCGGCTGACAGCTATGAAAAAGCAGGCAGTCTTACTCTTGGTATGCAGGAACATCTCCTCGAAGATGATACCAAAACAGCAGAGTATATAGCAGATGCTTCAGCTACTATGGGTGCTACTGCATATCGTTTGAGTATGCCTATACATCAGTTATATTATGCAGACTCCTCTAACAACGCAGTTGTGAGAGAAGATAATATGGCTACTTTCAAGGGAATGATTGCAGCACTTAAAGCAAAGGGTATTACCGAGATTCTTTATATAACCGATTCGTTTATTCTCCCCTTTGGATATGCTGATAGTACTAAGAATCATAACATAACTGTTCCGGATCCTGAGGATGATTATGAAAACTATGTTGGTTGGCTTACTGTAAATGCATCAGCATTTAAAGAGCTTGCAAAAGAAGTTCCTGAGATTAAGTTCTTTGAACCCTTTAACGAAATCAATACTACAGGCACAAGATTTGAAAGATACGGTATCGGCTGGGATGCAACATCTACAGAGCAGGCTAAATACAAATTTACCGTTAAGGAAAAGGCCGCTATTATGGCTGACCTTTGCTACTATATTTCCGAGGCCGTTAAATCTGTAGATTCTGCAAATAAGGTAACAACTCCTTCAATCGTTGTTGGTTCAAATTCTGTTATTGAAAAGAATTTCATTGAGGAGTTCTACAAGGCTATTGAGTCAGGTTCTCATCCGACTAACAAGGCTCTCGGTGATAAGAGAGTAGACAACTACTTCACTATCGTTAATCTCCATGCTTATCCGGATTATACAGAAGATGATAGTTGGTTCGGTGATAATTTTGAATCTAATGCAAAGGCAGAGATAAACGAGTGGGCAGGTTACATCAACGAAGCTTATAATGTAGTTAAGGCTCATGACGATGGTGGAAGCCGCGTATGGCTTACCGAGACCGGTATGTCTACCTATCATTCCGACGGTGCTTATCGCGACGAGCAGAACGTAGCAGATATTATCGGTATGGCACTCGAAAAGTTAGATAAAGAGCTTACCTTTATTGATACCGCAATCTTCTATAAGATAGCAGATATTTCAACAAAAAATAATGCATCTCCTTCGGAAGCAAACTTTGGCTTGTTCTATTCGGGTGATGATTATTATGATCCTTATGTGGCTAAGCCGAGTGCAAAGGCTATTTATAGCTTCTTCCATAATGGATCAACCGATTATTCTGCACTTGATGCACTTGTAAACAGATACGCTAAATAATTAGTATTATTAATGTATAGCATTTTAAAATATACAAATCAGCAAATTCTAATATCACAGTCAGCTCCCTCTGACGAGGGAGCTGGCGAGTGAAATGAGACTGAGGGAGAGAAAGACTGTACTAATTGTAGTATTTTCCCCTTTTCTCTCCCTCCGACAAAACAAAGTTTTGTCACCGCCCTCGTCAGAGAGAGGCAAGGGCTGTGCAAATTTTTATCAAGATAGCCACAACTATTGTTATTTTTTTAATAATGATAACGGAATGTAGATAAAGCTATTATCTTTATTCCGCTGTTATTATTAAGTTTTATACGGCTTTTTAAATA
>JAZULN010000003.1:0-12581 GCA_045603125.1 Clostridia bacterium
GGCCTCCGACTTGTTTTTGATGGCAGAAGAGCATAAAGTCACCTGTATGGTTGGCTTGGGTTTGACTGCCGTTATGGATAAAATGCCTGCGGATATTAAAGTTAAATTTCAAAAGGTAATAAACAAAAGTATAATGCTCGACGCAAACCAGGAGTATGCTGTAACAGAAATTATCGATGGGTTTGAAAAAAAATCTTTAAAATATATGTTGATGAAAGGATACAATCTTAAAAAATTATATCCTGAGACATATATGCGTTATATGTGTGATATTGATGTTTTGATCGAGAATGCGAAGTATGAAGAATATGAATTGGTTATGACCGGCTTATCATATGAGAAGCAAATAGAAAGTGACCACGAGCATATTTTCGTGAAAAAACCGATGATAAATGTGGAGCTTCACAAAAGAATTGTTCCAAGTTATTACGTCGATTTATATAGCTATTATAAAGACGGTTGGGCATTGGCCAAGAAAAAGAATGACGGTTTCGGGTATGAGTATTCCTTGGAAAATCAGTATGTTTTTCTGATTGTTCATTTGGCAAAGCACTATCAAGGGTCGGGGATTGGCATATCCCATTTTGTGGATATATTCGTTATGAACAAAAACGTTGACTATGATAAAAAATATGTAGAAGAAGAATTACAAAAACTCGGGTTAAAAGAATTTCATGAAAAAGTTTTAAAACTAATTGAGTTTTGGTTTGAGGATCGAGACGCTGACGATATAATTCTTGATATGAGCGAGTTTGTATTCTCAAGCGGTGCTTACGGTAACTTTTCAAACCGTATTGCAACAGAAACGATGAACGGTATAAAGAAATATGGCAGTGAAAGAAAGGCAAAACTTATAAAAAAACTGGAAGTTATATTTCCTTCTGGCAAGAGATTATCAGAAAGCTTTAAAATTTTAAAGAAATATCCGTGGTTATATCCAGTTTGTTTGATTTGGCGAAATGTCCGTGCTGTATGTTTCAGAAGAGGTAAGGTTAAAAAATATATGGATGGTTTAAACGGGAATGATGAAACACATATGAATAGACTTGCGGTTCATCTGAGCGATGTGGGGTTAAAAAACACAGAAAAAAGGAGAGAAGAACTATGAAGATAGCAGTGGCGGGCACAGGCTATGTTGGGCTTTCCAATGCGGTATTGTTGGCTCAGAATAATGAAGTTTGGGCAGTTGATATAATACCGGAAAAGGTCGATATGATAAATAATAAAATATCGCCAATAATTGATAAAGAAATCGAGGAGTATTTAAGGGAGAAAAATCTCAATCTGACAGCTACTTTGGATGCAAATGCGGCATATAAGGATGCAGATTTTATTATAATCTCAACGCCAACAAATTACGATGAGACCTTAAATTACTTTAATACCTCATCAGTTGAAGATGCCATCGAGAAGGCTATAGCGGTTAATCGGGATGCGTTGATTGTCATTAAATCCACTGTGCCGGTTGGATATACTGAATCTGTAAGAAAGAAGTATGATAATAAAAATATTATCTTTTCTCCGGAATTTTTGCGTGAGGGAAGAGCATTATACGATAATCTTTATCCATCAAGAATAATTGCCGGGTCTCCCGAAGACGATTGTGAAATCAGAAAAAGAGCAGAGATATTTACTAATCTCCTGGCAGAGGGAGCGATAAAAGAGAACATAGAGATTTTACATATAAACCCTACAGAGGCAGAAGCAGTTAAGCTTTTTGCCAATACATATCTGGCACTTAGAGTATCCTTTTTTAACGAACTGGATTCCTATGCAGAAATGAGAGGTTTGAATACAAAACAGATTATAGAGGGCGTGGGTTTAGACCCAAGAATTGGTAGCCACTATAATAATCCGTCTTTCGGATATGGCGGGTACTGTTTGCCTAAGGATACAAAACAGCTTTTGGCAAATTATCAAGATGTTCCTAATAACATAATTGCGGCAATTGTAGAAGCAAACAGAACACGAAAGGATTTTATAGCTGAAAGAATCCTTGAGCGGAATCCGAAAGTAGTGGGGATTTATCGCCTGACTATGAAGACAGGTTCTGATAATTTCCGGCAAAGCTCAATTCAGGGAGTTATGAAGAGAATAAAGGCAAAGGGAATTGATGTTATAATATATGAACCAACACTAAAAGAGGACTCATTTTTCAATTCAAAGGTTATAAGAGATATTACTGAATTTAAGCATATATCCGACGTCATTGTTGCTAATCGCTATGATGATGAAATTGCTGATGTATTAGATAAGGTGTATACAAGGGATTTGTATTTTAGAGATTAAATAAAAAAAAAGGGTCAAATCTTTAGAAAGATTTGAGCCGTTTTTATTGCTGAGAAAATAGAGATTGTCAATTTTCTATAGTAAACTTTTCACATAATGGTTCTAAGTTTCCATTCCATAAGAATGCTGCCTGATTTGAATTAAAGTCATACTCAGTTGCAGTAGCATTTGCAGTTATTGTATAGCTTACAACACCTTCGAAGTCGGTGCCGTTATATGTTGCAATATAGAGTGTTCCGTCTTCGGTTGATGAAACGACAATTTTGCCCGTTTCGGCATTGTATGTAATGTTTGCAGGATAGATTGTTTCTTCAACATCACCAACAAGTTCCACATCGGAATATGCAAGGGCAAAGGTTGAGAACTTATCAACCTCAAAGGTCACAGTGTTTGGATCATCATCCAAATCAACTAAAGTTACCGCTTCGCCTTTATGCATATGAATAAATGAGTAGTGCTTATGACCTCTATACTCTTCGGGAATATCCATTGTAATACGAAGTTTACCATTTGTTTCGGTTTGTTTTTGGATGTTGGAAATATTTTTTCCGTTCTTTGAAAAGGAGATGTCATAATATTTTGCAATTTTTTTATCCTTACCTTTTTTATCCTTAATCTTCTCTGTTTCGTATTCTTTGTCAGTTGTTATTCCGTCTTCGTCAACATCGGACACAGCGGCTTCTACTATGGTTAACACAAATTCAACCGATTTCTCGGATTCGATTTCATCTTGTGAGATGATGCTCTCTTCGTTTTCTACTGTTACGCTTTCAGGTGCTGAAAGGCTGCTTTTTGAATAGAAGTTTATGTAATAATTAAGTTTATCTAACAGTATTTGCGATACCTGTTTTTGATCTTTGGTTGAAAGGGCATCATATATTCTTTTGGCTTCCAGAATATATGTTTTATAGTAATTGGCACTTCCAGAATCAATCTCGTCAGGAATTTTTTCAAGTATTTCTTCATATCTTTTTACATTATTAGCCTTTATGGCTTTTATATTAGTGTTACCATAAACTACACTGTTTTCTATGCTTATCATTTCAAATCCCATTCCGTTGTCGTTTGTTACAGCAGTTATGGAATATACACCATCCGGAATGTTTATAAATGAAAATTTACCATCATTTGTAGTTTTGCAATAAGAAATTTGGTTACCGCTTTCATCTGAGATATATACATAGCCTCCGGCATTTGTTGTTACTTTACCTGATACAGATGTTAGATTAACCTTATCTTCTCTTAGGATGCTTGTATCAACTGTATAAGTGATAAATTCCGTAACATCAATATGTCCGTAACCTTTAAGTTCATGAATCTTATCAAAACCGCCGACAAGGTCAGGACGCATTTCCGTAGTTGTTGCAACTATATTATAACTTCCAGCGGCTACATTGTTAAATATATATTTGCCTTCCGCATCAGTTTTTGTGCTCGCAACAACATTTCCGTTATCATCGATCAAATCAACATTTATCCAAATTTTTGCAGAATATGTTCCATCGCGGTTTTCAATCTTTGTATATCCTGTGATGGTTGCAGACTGTGATTGTATTTCTAAAAATATGTCTTTTACATCTTCATTGGAAACATATATTTCGGTTGTAGCACTTCCATTTTCATTTTCGGCTTTTACAATATATAACCCTCTTGGAATGTCTGTAAACGTAAATGTTCCATTTGTTGTCTCAACTGATTTTACAACATTACCATCTGTGTCGGCAAGAGTTACCATTGCAGTAGAAGGTGATACTGTACCTGATAGGGTATAGCCTTTTTTAAGCACAAGGTCGGTTTCGCCGGCTAAATATACGTCAAATACGTTCATACGCTTTACCGATACGCTTTCCGACGCGGTGTTTCCGTCTGTATCGGTGGCACGGATTGTGTATCTGCCAACCTCCGCGTAGTCAAAGGAATAAGCACCATTTGAATCGGTTGTTCTGAGTTGTTTAACAGTTCCGTCGTCGTAAAGAATTTCAACGCTTATTTTTGATGCAGGTGTGCCATCTGTGTAGGTAACAATGCCTGAAATGCCTGTTCCATAGGAGATTTCGGGGTTCGAGGTTTTCTTGAGTATGAAGTAAGGAATGTTATTATTTAAACAAACCGTATGGGCTGTACTTCCGGAATATACGCAAAGAATAATAGTATCTCCCGAAAAAGCATTGGTAGCAAGGCTTGTTACACTTTCCGGGATAATGATTTTTTTCAAAGATGTACAATTTGAAAAAGCACTTGAGTTTATAGTAGTTAATCCATCGTTTAGCATAACATTTTTTAAAGAACCACATTGAGAGAATGCATTTGAACCGATGGTCTTTAAAGAGCTAGGGAAGGATATATCAGTAAACTGACACTTGTGGAATGCACTTGAACCTATACTCGTCAAACTTCCAGGAAGATCTATATTTGTAAGAGTTGTTCCGGAAAAGGCAGAATTACCAATAGATGTTAATGAATCCGGCAATTCAAGACTTTTTAGGCTTGAACAATTATAAAATGCTTGGTCCCCAATTCCTGTTAAGGAGCGTGGTAATTCAATATTTTTTAGTGACGAACAATATTGGAAAGTAGATTTAGGAATTGTTTTCAAACCACTTCCGATTTTAACACTTTCCAAAGAAGAACATTGGTAAAATACTGTTTCACCGATTGAAGTAACACTGTCCGGAACAACTATCTCTTTGAGCGATTTACAACTATGGAAAATCGACTCCTCCAGAGTAGTTAAGCCTTCGGGTAGAGTAATATCTGTAAGCTTCGGACAATTATAGAAAGTCAATCGTTTCAAGGTTTTCAGATTCTTTGAAAGTTTAACACTTTTTAATGAAGTACATCCGGAAAATATACAATCTGCCATATATGTAACACTATCGGGAATGACAATGCTTGTGAGCGACTGACAGTTATTAAAGGCGTATGTCGGTATACGTGTAATACCTGACGGAAGAACTACAGACTCTAATGCTGTACAGTTATGGAACACATTATTTGCCAAGCTTGTAACACTATCAGGTATTTTTATAGAACGTAAATATTTATATCCGCTAAATGCACCGCCGACTTTTGTTATACCCTCCGGCAGAACGACATCATAAACTGGCTCATCATTACAGTAAAGCATGCCGGTGCCTCTGCTAAGCGGATTAGATGAGCTATATTCAAAATTTATCAAAGCCCATGTGCTCAAATCCACGATATTTACCTTTGTGAAGGAACATCCGTCAAAGGCTTGCCATGCTATATTTCTCATGCCTTTGCCGATTGTTATGGTATTCAATCCCGAATAATAGAAGCCTCTATCCGCAATATATGAAGCACTATCCGGCAAAACAATACTTTTTAGAGAACTGCACCTATAAAATGCATAGTAAGGGATTCCAGGTATTCCTTCCGGAAGTTCTATTGATGCAAGAGAAGAACAACCATAAAAGCAATAGTCGCCCAAAACGGTCACAGATTCCGGTATGGAAATTTCCTTAATATTTGAGCATTCGTAAAATGCATAATTGCCAATCTTGGTTACCCCATCTCCAATTATGACTCTATCAAACAATTCCTTTGCATTAGCCCAAGGAATTGTAGAGGATGAATGAGTTGACATCTCGCCCTTGCCTTCAATGTACAAGCAACCATCTTCACTCACATACCATTGCAAATTGCCAACAGTCCCTCTTGGATATCCAACCTTTATTTCGCAACTATCTGTATATCCGCCATCCTCAGTGGTTGCCGTAACTGTTGCAGTTCCCATGCGTACCCCAGTAATAACTCCATCGGTAACAGTCAAAATATCTTCATTTGAACTAGACCAAATGATATTTTCGTTATCAGGATATTCGGGAGTAAAGGAATACTTAAGCGTTTCTGTTGAACCCATATAGATATCCATTTGTGATTTTGCAAGGCTAAATCCTGTAACAGGTGATGCTATTTTATAATGAAGATTTGCACCATACAATACCGAACTCGAAATGTTTGGAATTTTGTTCCATTGAGTTCTTGAACCGTTATAATACACATCAGTTATTGCGTTACAGCCGGAAAATGCGGTATTATTGTGCATATCATTAAGGGTTGTGGGCAATGTTACTTTTTTAATGCTGTACAACCCGAAAATGCACAGTATGCCAATCTCGTTACACCTTCAGGAATAACAATCTCCTTAAGGCTTGTGCAATCACCAAACGCATATGAATCAATTAGTGTTACTCCTTCAGGTATAGTAATGCTTGTCAGATTTACACAATCCATAAACAAATCAGATGGAATTGTCTTTAGTGATTTTGGTAATTTAATAGATGAAAATTTATTCATATAAAAAGCACCATATCCTAATTCTGTTACCCCGGACGGAATATTGATTGATGCTAAACGAGGACAATACCAAAATGCCTGAGCACCAATGGATGTAACTGTTTCGGGAAGCACTATTTGTGTTATCTGATAACAAAAAGAAAATGCTCCTCCGCCTATTTTGGTTACACCATATGGTATTTCCATATTAGTTAATTGGTAACAAGAACTGAACATACTTGAAGGTATTTCCTTCAATCCCTTTGGAATATTCGCAGTTTTTAATGTTGAGCATTTATAAAAGGCGTTAGCCCCAATATATATCACAGTATCCGGAATACTGACTTGTGTTATTTTTGCACATCCGGAGAACGCATCGTTATTTATTTTCGTAACAGGAAAGTCATTAACCTCTGTTGGGATCACTACCGAACCTGTCTTTGTGGTAGGGCATTTAAGCAGGGTAACTTCACCATTACCTACGTAATATGAAATTTCGTCAATAGTAACTGTTTCAGGCGACAAATCTGGGTTTAAAATGATATAAGAAATATTGTTTTCTTTAGAATAACTGTGGGATTTTGAATTTTCATTACAGTAAATTACAAGTTTTTCGCAATCTGCAAATGCACTTTCCCCAATATTTGCAACTACATCATATAAAATCACAGAATTAAAGCTAGAACATCCCGAAAAAGCCCTTGCTCCAATGGTGGTAAGACTTTCTGGAGTAACAATACAAACTAAATTTGTTGCACCCTCAAAGGCGGATGCACCGATTTCAGTAATGCCTTCACCTAAAGTTGCACTGTTTAAAGCTGTATTATATTTGAATAGATTCTCTCCAAGTTTGGTTACCTGCAAAGACTCTCCACCGACTTCAATTTTTGATGGAACATACACATCGGCCTGTGTATCGGTGTATTTTGTAAGAACAACCCCACCTTCGTATTCTTGATACTCCCACACTCCGGTGTCGTCTGTTTCTGATGCCAATACAGAAATGCCGTAAAGTAGGGTTGTCATCATAATACTGAATATTATCAATACTTTTTTCATTTATTAAAACCTTCCTCCAAATGTTTTAGATAGATTCCATTATATCATTGTTTTCCAATATTTACAATAGATATTGTATCTTTTCGTCACTATTATAATTATGAGGTATATAGGTATTATAACATACAAAAATATCATCCTCCATTGAAGATGATATTTTCTTGGTATAAGGTTTTTTCTATCCTTTACAATATTATACAAATCAGCCCACCCGAGCCCTCGTTGATGATTCTGGCAAGGGTTTCTCTTAGCTTTGTCCTTGACTCTTCCGGCATACGAGAGAGTTTGTTGTGAAGTCCTTCGTTGACAAGTTCATAAAGGGATTTTCCAAAGATATTCGACTCCCAGATTTTTGCCGGATCCGATTCGAATTCCTCCAATAGGTAGTGAACAAGCTCTTCCGACTGCTTTTCTGTACCGACAATAGGTGAAACTTCGGTTTCGATGTCGGCTTTAATCATATGTATACTCGGAGCCGATGCCTTTAGTTTTACTCCAAATCTTCCGCCCTGCTTTACGATTTTCGGTTCATCTAGAGACAGCTCGTCGGTGGATGGGGATACTATACCATAGCCCTTTTCCCTGACATCGGCGAGGGCGGAGGCAACTTTGTCGTATTCCTTTTTCATGCAAGATAGGTCGGTCATAAGGGTCATAAGCCCTTCCTGACTATCAATCTCAAAGCCGGTGTTTTCACCAAGAATTTTATAAAATAGATTCTCAGGCGGTAAAACATCAATTATTACATTACCCTTTCCCAAATCCATTCCACGTATCCGGCTGTCCTTTATATATTCGCAAGCTTTTAACCCGTCTGATAAAAGCCTTGTGTGGCGGATTTTCTCAAGCTGTGGGGCAAAGGACCAAAGAGTTTCATATAGGTCACGGCTTGCCCAATGAGATCTATCTAATTTTGCCATCCATGGCGGAAGATTTATTTTCAGTTCGGAAATCGGGAATTCAAAGAGTATTGTTTCGATAATTGCTGATATATCCTCTGCTGTCAATTCTTCACAGTTTACCGCCATTACCGGAACATTGTGTTTTTGGTGTAGTTCTCTTTGGAGGGCCTGGGTTTCTTCAGAATGAGGATTTACAGAGTTTAAAAGAATAACAAAGGGTTTGTTAATTTTCTTTAACTCATCTACCACTCTTGTTTCGGCGTCTATGTAATCAGCTCTGTCAATTTCTGTAATACTGCCGTCGGTGGTCACCAAAAGCCCTATTGTGGAGTGCTCGGTTATAACTTTTTTCGTGCCCAACTCTGCTGCCTCGTTAAAGGGGATGGGATGGTCAAACCAAGGGGTATTTACCATTCTCGGCGTGTCCTCTTCGATGTAACCCAATGACCCGTCGACAATATATCCCACACAGTCAATCATGCGTACCCTTAAAGATGCGTTGTCGCCGAGATTTATCGCCACCGCCTCGTTTGGGATGAATTTTGGTTCGGTAGTCATTATAGTTCTTCCGGCTGCCGATTGTGGGAGCTCGTCTTTGGTACGCTCTGCCTGATATACATTTTCGATGTTAGGAATTACAAGCAGATCCATAAATTTCTTTATAAAAGTTGATTTTCCGGTTCTCACAGGGCCAACCACCCCGATGTATACATCGCCGCCCGAACGCTCGGCAATGTCCTGATATACGTTATATCCTTCCATTTTATTTCCTCCTTGATGAGTAATTTATAATAATTACTATGCCAAGAGGCAGATAAATATGAATAAAAAAGAGATACCGTTTAAAATTAAACGGTATCTCTCGGATTTTCCTTAGATTTTAAATATTCCAAATGCACCAAGCACTGATGATAAAAGAATTAACACAATAAATATTGGTGCAATGTATTTTACCATAATGGTGAACAAGCCTTTTTGCTTGAATTTTCCTGTCAGCTCGATTTCGTCGATTAAGGTCTTTGGCTTTATAAAGTAGCCTACAAATACGCAGGTTAAGAATGCAACAATCGGCATGATAACGCTATTTGATATAAAATCAAAGAAGTCCAAAAATGCCATTCCGATAATCTGAACTGATGAGAGTGGTCCATAACCCAACGCTGATGGAATGCCGAGGAGAAGACAACCGATATATACCAATCCACATACGATTTTTCTGTTTGCCTTCAATTTATCGCAGAATATAGAAACAACTGTTTCCATAAGCGAAATCGATGATGTCAAAGCTGCAAAAAGCACCAGGATAAAGAATAAAATCCCTAAAATGTGACCGCCTGCGAAATTGTCAAATACCATGGGAAGTGCCTGAAACATTAGTCCCGGGCCGCTTTTTACTTCTCCATTTCCCAAAGCATGAACTGCCGGGATTACCATAAGACCTGCTAAAATTGCAATACCTGTGTCAAAAAGCTCTATTTGCTTAACACTTGACTCTATGTGAACGTCTTTTTTCATATATGAACCGTAGGTTATCATAATACCCATAGCAAGGGACATTGAGTAGAATAACTGACCCATTGCACCAAGTACTGTCTTTACCGAGAACTTTGAAAAATCGGGAGTTATATAATAAAGAACCCCCTTCATAGCACCGGGAAGTGTCACAACATATCCGGCAATTACTATGGTTAAAACAACGAGAGCCGGCATTAAGATTTTGCTTGCCTTTTCGATGCCTTTTTCAACACCAAACCATACGATTATAAAGGTAATGGTGGCATAGATAGCAAAAAACAAAAGTGCCTCTTTTGGGTCGATTATAAAGTTGTCAAAATAGGCAGGGTTAGCTGCAAGTGAAGCACCGCCTGCTAAAAATGTCCATAGATACTTTATAACCCAACCACCGATAACTGAATAATAAGGTAGGATAATCATTGGAACAATTGATGCAAGATAACCTACAAATGAAAATCTCTTGTCGAGCTTTTTAAACGCTCCGATTGCACTAAGACCGGTTTTTCTGCCCAGTGCGATTTCAGCACTCATCAGTGCAAAACCAAAGGTTACCGCAAGTACTATGTATACAAGAAGGAATATTCCGCCGCCGTAACTGTCGGCTAAGTATGGAAATCTCCAGATATTCCCTAAGCCTACCGCCGAGCCGGCAGCAGACAATACAAATCCTATTTTACTTGTAAAACTGCTTCTTTTTTCGTTCATAAAAATCGCCTCGTTTTCTAAAAAATTCTAAATTCTTAAAATATTATAGCACATAAGACGAATTTTGTCTATGATAACTTTTTATAATTTCGAAAATTTATTGATTTTTGTAATCTTCGATGATATAATTGATACATGAAGAATGTTATTACAAAAATTCTTAAGAGCCGTAGCACTTATGTGCACTTTCCGGCATCATATCAATTAAAGGTGTTTTATAAATGCCATTCGGAGGTAATAAAATGAGTCTTGCAGATAAAATCTTTGTTGAAAATTGTAAAGATATACTAAATAACGGTTATATGGACAGTGACCTTGATGTACGCCCTAAATGGGAAGACGGAACACCTGCACATACCATAAAAAAGTTTGGGATTGTAAACCGCTATGACCTGTCGTGTGAATTTCCAATCCTTACAATCAGGAGAACATACTTAAAAAGTGCTATAGATGAGCTTTTGTGGATTTGGCAGAAAAAGTCTAATAACATAAAGGATTTATCAAGCCATGTGTGGGATCAGTGGGCAGACGAGTCGGGCTCAATTGGTAAGGCATACGGTTATCAGATGAGCATTAAACATAAATATAAAGAAGGTGAGTTTGACCAGGTAGACAGAGTTTTATTTGACTTAAAGAATAACCCCCAAAGCCGCCGGATTATGACCAACATCTATAACCATCAGGATTTATCCGAGATGGGGCTTTATCCTTGTGCCTACAGCATGACCTTTAATGTTTCGGGAGATACCTTAAACGGAATTTTAAATCAGCGGTCACAGGATATGCTGGCCGCCAATAACTGGAATGTATGCCAGTATGCGATTTTGATGCATATGTTTGCCGATTGCAGTGGGCTGAAGGTTGGCGAACTTGTCCACGTTATCGCCGATGCTCATATTTATGACCGACATATTCCGATTATTGAGGAGATTATAAAAAACCCTCAATATGATGCACCAAAGCTGATAAAGACAGAGGATGTGACCGATTTTTATAAGTTCACTCCCGATACATTCAAGCTTGAAAATTATCAGTATAATGAGTTTACAAAAAAGATTCCTATTGCAGTTTAAAGGAGAAAAAATATGAATTTAATAGTAGCTGTTAGCAAAAGCTGGGGAATAGGAAAAGATGGGGATTTGCTTTTTTCTATCCCTGAGGATATGAAATTTTTCAGAGAAACCACTATGAATAAGGTGGTTATTATGGGAAGAAAAACTTTAGAGAGCTTTCCAAATAAAAAGCCCCTTCCTAAAAGGACAAATATAGTTTTAACGAGAAATAAAGACTATAACCCGGAAGGAGTTATTATTTGCCATACTCCTGTGGAAGTACTAAATGAAGTGAAAAAGTATCATACGGACGATTGTTTTATAATCGGCGGTGAGGAGATCTATAGGCTCTTTATTCCGTTCTGCAAATATGCATATATAACACGAGTGGATAGTGATGCCGACGCCGATAGTTTCCTGCCTGATTTTGAAAAACTGATTGATTGGGAGCTAAAGGAACGCTCCCCTGAAATTTTGGATAATGGTCATAGAATTGCTTTTGAAGTTTATGAAAATATGAATGTAAAATAAAAAGATGCCCTGGGTGAAGTAGTCAATACTTTGTAGACACAAAAAAAGAATATTTTAACCTGCCTGTTCAAGTCTGTATTGAACAGGTGGTTTTCTTTTTAGTTTACGCATTGGTTTTATGTAATTGAAGTAATACACGGTTTCATCAATGACCTTCTTTAAATCATCACTTTTCCAATATTGGAAGTGTGAACGAAGAACATCTTTGAATCTTCCAAAGAAAGATTCG
>JAZULN010000004.1:0-35001 GCA_045603125.1 Clostridia bacterium
AAACCCTGGATGTTTATAACCTCCGGCGTGATATTGGTGTTGTTGGTTGGATTTTTGTGTCTTCCCCTGACGATTCCAAAAGACAAAATAGCGTCAAATGTATGGGCTGGAGATATTAACCTTGGAAAACTTACAATAGTAGAGGCTGAGGCACTTTTAGATAAATCATATACCCCCGAGTCAATTAACTTTTCGGTAGCCTTTTCCCATAACGGGAGAACCGAAAAAGCGGCTTTTTCTTCTGAAGATATTGATTATTCTATAGATCCTAAAGAAACTGCCATGATTGCCTACAATACCGGAAGAAGTAAAAACATCTTCAAAAATTCATGGGATGTTTTACGTTCATTTTTTACCAAGGTAGATGTTGGCAAAGCTCCGAAAGTAAACGATGAAAAGTTAACAAAAATTTTATATAATCTCGGTGCTAAAGTCCACGGCGAAGGCACAGATGTTCAATATATTATAGAGCAGGATATTTTAACTATTATCCCTGCAACTCCCGGTCAAAGCTTTGACTTAAGTGTTGCCAAAGGTGAATTTTTGCAAAACGTAAGAATTGGAAAATATACCGACATCCCTGTAACCCTAAAGAGCAATCAGGAAGACAAATTAGATGCTGAACAGGTCTATCAAAAGCTTGCATGTGAGCCTGTAGATGCAGAATATAAAATTGACGGCAAAAACGTCACCATTACCGACCATAAGGTCGGCATAAAAATTGACAAAGCAAAGCTCGCGGCATTGGTTGACCGGGTTAACAACAAAAATCAGGGTTCAATTGAGATTACCACTGTTTTACCTCAAAAAACCCGAGAAGTTCTTGAAAAAGAGTTATTCGGTACAGTTCTCGGCACCTTCACATCAGATTATAGCTCATCATCACAAAATCGTGCCTTTAATGTAGAGCTTGCCGCAAGCAAGGTAAACGGCGTAATCTTAGTTGATGGCGAAGAATTTTCATATAACGGCGTTGTCGGCAACGCCAATGCCAAAAACGGATTTAAGCTTGCGACAATCTTCTCCGGCGGTCAGGTGACCGAAGGTGTGGGCGGCGGAGTGTGTCAGATTTCGAGTACACTCTACTGTGCAGCACTTCGTGCGGATTTGGAAATTATAGAAAGACATAATCACTCGCTGCCGATTGCATATGTCCCCGGCGGTCAGGATGCAACTGTATCCTACGGAATCCTTGATTTCCGTTTTAAAAATAACACCGGCTCACCTATAAAAATCGTGGCGACCCACCAAAACAGAAAGGTTACGGTATCAATTATCGGAAGTGCTTCTGCGAAGAAAAAGGTTGATGTTTCAAGTTCAAAACTCTCGTCAGTTGCACCGGCAGTTTTGGAAACTCCCGACCCAACCCTACCACTGGGCGAGCGTAAGGTGACAGAAAAAGGTAAAAGCGGCAGTGTTTATATGATGTATAAGCGAGTTTATGCACCCGACGGAAAGCTTGTATCGGAATCGAGTGTCAGAAGTGTCTACAAGTCAACTCCCGAAAAGGTATTGGTTGGAACGGGTGAGGCGGTTACAACCGATGCACCGGTTATAGAACCTGAAAATCCGGATTTAACACCACCTTCCGAAACCGATGAGCCGGATATAGAAGATACACCGGATACACCTTCTGAAACTACCCCGGAGGCCGTGGATAAGCCTGAGGTTTCCGCACCAGTCGAGGATAATCCAGATGTTAGTGATACACCAATAGATATTGAATAACAAAAAAGAGGTTTTTTTAAAACCTCTTTTTTTATCACAAAATTTTCAAATTTTCATATATTATAATTAAAGACCAACAAATTTGATGCATCAAAAAGGGTCGGAAAGGCGTGGTTTTATGTTATCATGTTTCGGTTGCAAAGCAATCGGTCTTGCAGCACTCACATTTTGTGTCGGAATGCTCGCAGGACTAATATTTCCCATCTACATAGTTGCTATTGCAGAATCTATACTCATTGTCTTTATGGCTTATTTTTGCCTGTTTAAATGGTAATTTTATTTTGGAGGTATAATTTATGAAGGTCGTAGTTTTTAAAATGCCAAAGTTTTTATCAAAAGTTACTCGCACAATTCTAAAAATGAACTAAAAAAAAGCTACCGCAAGGTAGCTTTTTTTATTTACCTAAATATGTAAAGTGCATATAGTCTTTTGCGTATTTATCACTCCAGCAGTTTCCGCCCCACAAAAATCCGTATTTTGCAAAGGTTTTAACCACTATTCCGTCTTCAGGCATTGAATACGGGTCTTCATATGGCTTCCAGTAGTTTCCTACAATCGGAGTACCGTCGGGCTCAACATAGTAATTTTCATTGGCATTTATATCAATACATAGTCCATAGCTATGGTGTGATAGTCTTCCACCCGACGTATTTCGCCAGTAATATCCGCCTACGTCCTTTATCGGGAACTGCTCGGGGGAATTATAAATCTCAGCAAAAATATTTAAAACATCATCGGCTAAAGCACTGTTTATATAAAGTGACATTGTGGATGTGTATTTCTCACCGCTTGAACGCATCTTCCAGACAGGCACGGTAATTTCTACCATATAAGCCTTTGCCTCTTCCTCCGAGGTAAAATATTTGCCGTCCGGGAAAACTCTCTGCTCTTTTTCGGCAATTGTAAGGTCAGCCGATGGTGTATATGTAATTATAGGCTTTTCGAATGAAAAATCTATCGGTTTTGAAAAGGTCTCAATTCCCTCTAAATTCTCCATTCCCACAACTAACGTATATGTCCCGGTTTCATAATCATCTTTTAGGATTGTAATGTTTGAATCGGTGGTCTCCAGGGCTTCGCAAACCTCAGCATTTTTGTCCTTAATAATAAACATATACTTTTTTGCATCGTCCATCTTTTCCCACATAAACACCATATTTTTCATCTCGTCCATATTGGTTGCAAGTTTCGGAATGCTATATGTGTTTTTACACTGGGAAAACTTCTCATAAACACGGTTTATCATAGAGATAGCCTGCTCACGTGTTGCACCGGTAAGAGGGCTTACCTCGGTTTTACTAACACCATTTATTATCCCCATCTTTACATTTATCCCGACCGCAGTTTTTGCCCAATCGGCAATCTGGTCTTTATCTTCAAAAACATCCAGTGCTTCCTCGATTAAATCGTCTGAAAAATCAAATTCAATGTCGAGTGAACTTAATGTGTTTACCACCATCTTGGCAAATTCCTGACGGGTTACAAATCCGTCGGGGTCAAATATTTTCTCACTCTTGCCCGATATAATCTTTGCCGTATATGCTTTTTTTACCGCATCGTCATCGGTATCTTCAAAAGGAATATCTCCCGCCTCAATTTTTTCGCCGCTCATTTCCTCATATAGTCTGACAAGAATTGTTGCAACCTCTTGCCTTGTAATGTTACCTTTTAAGTTGCCCATAAGGATATTAAAATTTAACATTCCGCCACTGCTCATAACCTCATAGTCGTTAACCGCCCAATCACTAAGGTCAGTTGCATATACTGTACTGTTTAAAAACAATCCCAACGCACAAAAAAATGCTATCTTCTTTTTCACTTTTCCACCTACCAAATTTATCTGAAAATATATTTTTTCCGTTTTTCCAAGGTCTTTATTAAAACTCCACCCAACACTCCGCAGGAAAGAATCTCCCCAATTCCCACTGTTATAAAAAGATACCACCATGCATCGGTTAGCCCATAGGCATAAATCAGAACAAAGGGCACAATCACTGCATTAGAAATTATGGTCGGTATGAGGGCAAGGTATTTATTCTTTCTTAAAACCCTTCCCAAAACAGCACCGATTAAAGTTGCAAGGCTTCCAAAGATTACATCTAATAAAACCCCTTGCATTAAAAGGTTAGATATAATGCATCCCAAAAAAAGTCCCGGAACTGCCGCCGGAGTAAATACAACAAACGCCGTTAATGCCTCTGAAATTCTAAGCTGAATAGCACCGCTATCCAGTCCAAAAAGCCTTGCTAAAAATGTCAGCACCACATATAAAGCTCCGATTACCGCCGCCTCGGTTAAAAACCTTGATTTTTTCATATTAAATTCTCCTTTAGTTTTGTTTTAGGTGAGGAAGGTCTCGAACTCACCGACTTTATTTTATCATATTTCGACATATTAGTCAAGAAATCGGGATTTTGTTTAAAAAAAGTTAAAATTTAAAAATGCACAGTTTAAACTGTGCATTTTTTAACTATTCTTCTTACCTTATCAAGTCCGTTTAAGCAGGCAATATGTCTGATTCTGTCACGGTTACCGTTAATATGAAGCTCATACCCTTCAGTTTTACCATCATATGAAACTCCCATATAAACCAGTCCCACATCGTCACCTGTGGGGCCTGCATATCCTGTAAAAGATATACCAATATCGGCACCCGATATTTTTTTCACGCCTTCTGCCATCTCGATTGCCACTTCTCGGCTTACAACCGAGTATTTTTTAATCGTTTTCGGGTCTACCCCTAAAATTCTCATTTTTGCCTCAGGCGAATAGGTCACGTAGCTCTCACCTAAAACTTCGGATGCACCAGATATATCGGTAATCATTTTTGCAAAATTACCACCGGTGCAGCTTTCCGCCGCAGAAATTGTAAGCCCTTTTTCTGATAGGATTTTAACCACCTTTTGGGGTAAACTCTCATCTGAAAAACTATATACCACATCACCAAGTCGATTTAAAATGTCTGAAGATGCAGACTTTAAAATCTCCTTTGCCTCTTTTTCGTCAGCCGATTTTACCGCAATTCTGAGTCTTACCTCACCGGTCAGTGCATATGGTGCGACGGTTACTTTTCCGCCTTTATTTATTAAATCGTCTAAAATCTCGGCGACTCTTGACTCTCCCATGCCAAAAATCCTAAGATTTCTAGTATAGATTGTCTCCTCTTTTGTAAGATGTTCTTTTGCCGATTCAAACATCGCCCTCATCTCGGATGGCGGACCCGGAAGAATTACGGCAATTTTGCCGTCCTTTTCCATTATGCACCCGGGGGCTGTACCGCAGGTGTTATAAAGGGTAATTCCGCCCTTTGGCATCATCGCCTGTTTTTTATTTGATTCAGGCATTTCACGTCGGCTTTTTTTGAAATATTCCGTCATAGAATCGTAGGCTTTCTGGTCAAACTCTAATGTAAACCCTAAAGCCTCGGCTATAACCTCTTTTGTTATATCGTCAGGTGTAGGACCAAGTCCACCTGTTGCAATAATCATATCCGCACGGGACAGTGCAAGGTCTACTGCATCCTTTAGCCGTTTCGGATTATCACCAACTGTGGTCTGGTAATATACATTTAGTCCCATAAGTGACAATTCCTCTGATAAATACTTTGCGTTCGTATTTAAAATTTCGCCCAAAAGAAGTTCTGTTCCAACCGATAATAGCTCAACATTCACGAGTCTTTCCCTCTTTCTTAAATTTTATCCCTTAGGATATATTGTAACCTTTTCTACCCCTTCTAATGCTTCATTTATTAGCTTTTCAACATCAAGTCGTCTTTCTGATTTTTCGATGTTTTCAAGTTTTGGATTAGTGGTCGGATGTGCCGGTGTAAATACAGTACAGCAATCCTCATAGGGCAGAATTGATGTTTCAAATGTTCCGATTTGGTAGGCTCTGTCTATAATCTCGGTCTTATCCATACCGATTAGCGGTCTTAATACCGGCATTGAGCAGACAGAGTTGGTAACATTTAATGCCGCCAAGGTCTGACTTGCAACCTGACCCACACTCTCACCGGTAATTAGTGCCATAGACCCATTTCTCTTTGCAATTCTCTCGGAAATCTTCATCATAAACCTTCTCATCAAAAGGGTCATATGCTCCTCAGGGCAGTTATCCCTTATTTTAAGTTGTATCTCGGTAAATGGCACGATATAAAGATTTATTCTCGATGTATACTGAGCTAAAATCCCCGCAAGCTCCATAACCTTTTCCTTTGCTCGCTCGCTTGTGTATGGAAAACTAAAGAAGTTTATCGCATCAATCTCAACGCCACGCTTTGAAATCATATGCCCGGCAACCGGACTGTCAATTCCGCCCGACAAAAGAAGGCTTGCCTTACTGCCTGTGCCAATCGGCATACCGCCCTGACCCTTAATCTTTTTATCGCTCGAATATACATACGCACCAAAGTCCCTAACTTCTACTTTAACCACAATGTCAGGGTTATGGACATCAACTATAACGCCCGGGCATTTTTCGTGTAAATCCCCGCCCACCTCGATAGAAAGCTCAACTGAATTTAATGGGAAGGATTTATCCGACCGCTTTGATTCAACCTTAAATTTCACACCATCTGTCAATGCATAGCTACAATATTGGTATGCCTTTTCCTTAATATCTTCAATATCCTTTTTGCAGACTGCAGCACGGGCAATAGAAACAATCCCGAAAACTTTAGAAAGTCTTTCGCAGATTATATCCATATTGCTATCGTTTTCAGGCTCGATGTAGATGGTTGCCTGTGCCACCGAGATTTTAATGTCATCTATATTTTTAACGGCATCTTTAATATTTTTCATCAAGATTTTCTCAAATCGGGGTCTGTTAGCACCCTTTAAGATAATCTCGCCGTATTTTACAAGTATAATTTCCTTCATAACCTTACCTCATGATTCTTCTGATATTTTCTACCTCTTTTGTTACCGCCAATATGGTTTTATCGATATCTTCTTCGCATATATCCTCCGATAAACTAAACCTTACCGCGCCCATAATCTCTTCTCTTTTTAAACCCATTGCCGTAAGGACAGGGCTTGGCATTGGTTTATTGGTAGAGCACGCCGAACCGGTTGAAACAAAAATCCCGTGATTTTCCAAAGCGTGCAATAAAATCTCCGCCTTGATTCCAATAAAGGAGACATTCAGTATATAAGGGGATTTCTCGCCTTCGCCGTTTATCCTGATATTTGGTACATTCTCCAAAAGCCCCGACATTAACCTGTCCCTTAATGTATAGATTTTATCGTTTTGAAATGTGAGTTCTCTTGCCGCCTCACCAATTGCCGCAATACCTACTACATTTTCTGTCCCCGATCGCTTGTCCTTTTGCTGACCGCCACCGATTATATGTGGGTCAAAATTTATACCATTATTTATATATAGAGCTCCTATTCCCTTTATGCCGTGGATTTTATGGCCTGAAACCGATAGCATATCAATGCCAAATTTATTCGGTTTACACTCAATCTTCCCAAAGGCCTGAACAGCATCTACATGTAAAACCGCCTTCGGGGCTAAACTCTTCATTAACGCCTTTAATTTATCTACAGGCTGGATGTTTCCCGTTTCGTTATTAACCCACATAACACTTACAAAAATAGTGTCCTCACGTAAGGCTTTTTGAAAAGCGTCTAAGTCAAGACTACCTTCTTTATCCACGCCAATTACTGTTACATCAAAACCTTCTTCCGAGAGCTTTTTAAAAGGCACTGTTACCGACGGATGCTCGATGGCGGAGGTGATAATATGTGTCCCTCTTTTTTTATTTCTTCTGCAATACCCTAAAATTGCAGTGTTATTTGCCTCAGTTCCGCCTGATGTAAAGAAGATATTATCAGGGCTTACTCCCAAAACATTTGAAAGTGCCAACCTTGAATTCTTAACTATCTTTTCTGCATCAATTCCCAGCCTATGCATACTAGACGGGTTTCCGAAATTATCCATTGCATCTAAAACCGCTTTTTTAACACCCTCGGATGGCTTGGTTGTCGATGCGTTGTCAAGATATATCATCTTTTCTCTCCTAATCCTTACTTTTAATAATTAATCCTTGTCCGCTTTTGATTTTTATTGTGCATTTTTCTTTGGTCATAATATTGCTGACTCCCCTGCCCTTGCCAAATTCGAGAGTCTCATCAAAAAGAGGATAGTCAAGGCCCTCGGTTTTTATCCCTAAAAGGTCATCACCTACCGGAATAATAGACACAATGTCGCCAATTTTACCCAAAATTTCATTCTCGGCTTTAGCGTAATATATCTCGTTATTTGAATCAATTATAACTCCCATTGCACCGCTTTTTGAAATACGCTTTAACAAAAAAAGATTTGTTAGGGTATGGTCAAGGCGTGTGCCGGTAAACCCTACCATAACAATTTTTTTAAATCCTTTTTTTATAGCGATATCAACCGCAATTTCGCTATCGGTAAAGTCTTTTCTGACAGGATATTTTATAGTATCTTCATTGGTAACATCAACCGACAAAGAATCCATATCACCAACTATTAAATCTGCCGTCACCCCAAGGGTATCAAGATGTCTTGCACCACCATCTGCACAAATAACATATAAATCTTTGGGGATTTTTTCCGAAATGTCTTTACCGACATTGCCGTTTCCGATAATCAGGCAATCCATCATTTACACTCCTCAATCAAGGCCCTGCAAGAACCCGAAATATCGTCGTTAAAGACCGCTGAGCCGGCAACTATAATATTTGCACCAAGGTCATATACCTTTTTGATATTTCCCTTATTTACTCCACCGTCGACCTGAATGTTAAAGTCTTTGCCCATTTTTTCTCGCAAAGATGTGATTTTTCCGTTAACATCATCAATATATTTTTGTCCGCCGTGACCCGGATGTACACTCATTACAAGCACCATATCAACCATATCAAGATATGGCTCTATTTTCTCTACATCTGTTTCAGGGTTTAGCGAAATTCCGGCTTTTATGCCATAGGAATGGATTAAATCAATGGTTTCCTTTACCTTTTCGGTTGCCTCAACATGGATTGTAATACTGTCCGCCCCGGCTTTTACAAAATTCTCAATATATCGTTCCGGGTTCATAATCATTAAATGCACATCGAAAAAGAGATTGGTGTGCTTTCTAAGATGTGAATACACAACCGCACCAAAGCTTATATTCGGCACAAACATCCCGTCCATAACATCGATATGAAGCCAGGCAGCACCGCCCTCTTCACACTTTTTAACTTCACTTAGAAGTTTTGAAAAATCCGCTGATAATATTGACGGTGAAAGTATCATTTTGCTCATTACTCCCAATCCTTCCTTTTCACTAAAATATCATAAATCTCTTTATAGTTTTCGTATCTTTTCTCATCAATCCCGCCCTCTGAAAGCTTTTTCTTAACTCCGCAGTCGGGCTCGTTAATATGGGCACAACCCTTAAAACGGCATCCCTCGTGGTCTTGCATTTCCGGGTAATATTCCCATAAATCCTGTGCCTTTATATCCTCCATCTCAAAGGAACTAAAACCAGGGGTGTCAAGCAAAAACCCACCGTCCTGAAGTTCAAAAAGCTCTACATGACGGGTTGTATGCTTACCTCTTTTAATCTTTTGGCTGATATCTCCGGTTTCAGCGTCCTGACCTATCAGTTCATTTAAAATGCTCGATTTTCCAACGCCCGAAAGACCGGCAAATGCGGTAACCTTACCCTTTAAAATCTCTTTTAGTTCCGATAAACCTTCCTTTTCATAGGTACTGACCAAAAGAACCGGATATCCGGCTTTTTCATAAGTTTTTCTAATCTCGTCGCCGTTATCTAAATCTGTCTTATTTATGCAGATTATTGGCCTTATTCCCTTGGATTCTGCGGTGACAATCATTTTATCTATAAGCAAAAAATCAGGGTTCGGGTTTTTTGATGCCACTACAATCATTAAGTTGTCCACATTAGAAACAGGAGGGCGTACCAAAACGGTATGCCGCTCCTTAATTTCTATAATATTTCCCTTATCGTTATCAATTTCGATTAACACTCTGTCGCCGATTATAGGCTTAATATTCTGCTTTCTGAAGATACCTCTGGCCTTACATTCATAAACCCTTTGGTCTTCACATTTTACATAATAAAATCCGCCTATACCTTTAACTATTATACCCGTCAAAATTTCACCTCAAATTAGTTAAACTCTACTACCTTTTCAACCACTTTTTCGCCATCTAAATATACTTGAATTGTAACGTCACGCTTTGCTTTTACCGGGATATCTACCTTCTGCTCCGATTTATTATGCTGCTTATTGTAGATTTCCTTGCCGTTTGCCACAACCTTAACTTGAATTACATCATTTGCACTCTCTGGGAAAGATATAGTCAAGGTCTTAACCTCAGGCTCAGGCTCAGGCTGTGCCGGTGGGTTATCCTCAGTCGGCGGGGTTTGTTCTGTAGCCTTACCTGAACTTACAACAATATCAACATATGTTCCGGCAGGTGATTCGCTTTCCGCCTTTGGAGTTTGCTTTAATACTTCACCAACCGGCTTTTCCGATTCTTCTTTCGAAACGCTTCCGAGTTTAAAACCGGCTTCTACTAATTTAACTTCCGCATCTTCCTTACTCATGCCCAAAACATTTGGAATTAAAGCTCTTTCTTCCTTCTTTAAAACGTATAATGTTACGGTTGAACCTTCGTTAACTTCTTCACCGGCCTTTGGTGATTGTTTTAAAACGTCACCATTTTTGCCCTCTGCCTCTTCGTCTTCCTTTTCTACCTTTTCAACTTCAAGGCCCAAATCAACCAGTATCTTTTTAGCCTCATCATACGGCTTTCCGACAACATCTTCCAGTTCAACTGTCTTTTCCTTCTTACCCTTACTGATTGTTACTGTAATAATCTTATTTTCAGGCTTATCCTTAATAAAGGTTTCCGCACCCGGCGATTGCTTTATAACGTGGTCTTTTTCAACCTCATCACTAAAGTCATATTCAAACTCTATTTTAAAATTCTCATTCTCTGC
This sequence comes from Clostridia bacterium, assembly GCA_045603125.1. Classification (GTDB taxonomy): domain Bacteria; phylum Bacillota; class Clostridia; order UBA1381; family UBA1381; genus CAKSFT01. Next base: position 10,719 of record JAZULN010000004.1, read on the forward strand.
CTTTATTTGGGCATCTGCCAATGACGAACCTACAAGATTTGGAACTTTAATTTCCTTTGCATTTCCGCCGCCAAATATAAACCATGCAAGAGTTCCGCCAATTAACACTATTACCGCAAGCATACTTAAAACTACCGTTAAAAGTGTTTTGTCAGTCTTCTTTCTTCTTGAAATTCTATCTTCTTTTGCTTCAGTTTCTTTACTATCTCTTATAGGTTCCTCTGTCTTTTTTTCTTCCACTACATTTCTCTTCATAGCTCCACCTGTCGAAACAGCACCCGACGGTGTACCAAGGCGTTTTAGGGCAATCAAGAACTCCTGAGCTGTTTGATAACGCATTGCAGTGTCTTTTGCAATAGCTCTCATTATAACCTCGGCTACGCTATGTGGAATGTCAAGGTTTATAACCTTACAGTTTACAGGCTCCTGCTCAATCTTCATAACTGCGATAGAAACCGGGTTTTGTCCGTCAAATGGTAACTCACCCGTAACCATTTCATACATAATAACACCAAGAGCATAGATATCAGTGGTTTCGGTAACAAATCCGCCACGTGCCTGCTCAGGTGAAATATAATGAACAGATCCCATAGGAGCATCGTTCTTACCGGCAACTAAAGTTTCTGATGAAACAGCACTGGCTATCCCAAAATCTGCAACCTTTATGGTGTTATCCTTGGTTATAAGGATGTTGTGTGGTTTTATATCTCTATGAATAATGCCGTTTGCATGGGCGTGCTCAAGGGCAAGTCCTATTTGCATACCGATATTTCTTGCAATCTTCCAGTCGATTGGCTTATTCTGGGTTATGTATTCTTTTAAGGTAATGCCCTCAATCAGTTCCATTACTATGTAGCTTAAGCCATCAATTTCGCCAACGTCGAAGATTGACACAATGTTATTGTGTGATAATTTTGCAGCAGCCTGAGCTTCTTTATTGAATCTGTCCTTTAGTTCAAGGTCATAGCGAAAAGAATCCTTTAAAACCTTAACGGCAACATAGCGGTTTAAAAGCTTACATTCTGCCTTATATACAGTCGCCATGCCTCCCGTTCCCACTACCTCTAAAATCTCGTATCTATCGTTTAATACCTTGCCTATCAAACTGTTTTCTTCATACATAATTTTATCCACCTTCCTCTAATTACTGTTCCTGGTTATTAAAAATTACTGCTGTTATATTATCGGAGCTGTTTTTTAAAATTGCCATTTCGACTAAGTATTCTGCCGCAACCTCGATATCCGGATTATCCCGGATAAGCTCAAGGATTTTTTCATCTTCAACATACGCCCAGAGTCCGTCGGTACATAGCACCACAGTTTCCCCGTTATATTCCCTTACATTTATATCAACCATAATACTTCGCTCAGTACCAACTGCCCGGGTAATACAGTTTCTTTTCGGGTGATACTTGCCTTCTTCCTCGCTAATCACCCCACGCTCTACAAGTTCGCTTACATAGGAGTGGTCTTTGGTTATCTTTTCAATTCCGTTTTTACCTATTATATAAGCTCTGCTATCCCCAACATGTGCGGTAACAAGCCAATTTTTAAATACCATAGCCAAAGTTGCCGTTGTACCCATACCAACACAAATAGGATTTTTAACCGCCATTTGATGGATCTTCTCATTGGCTTTTATAATCGCAGTTCTCATCAATTCCGATATCCCAAACGAGTCCATATCAGTCTCAAAGTTCATCATTATGTAGTCTTTTACGATATCTACAGCCATTTTGCTTGCAACATCGCCTTTATTATGACCGCCCATACCGTCGGCGACCATTCCGCCGAAGAATTTATCATTTCTGTATTTGAAGAAATTATCTTCGTTGTTTTCCCGCCTACCTTGTTCGGTAACCGCAACTACTCTCACCTAAAATCACCCCCAAATTTATGTTATAATACCTTTTTCCTCAACTGTCCACAGGAAGCACTAATGTCACTTCCAAGCTCACGCCTTATGGTTGCGTTTATTCCAAGTTTATTTAATAGTTCGCAGAAATTCCTGATTTCTTCCTTTTTTCCCTGATGAAAATCCCTCTCCTCAACATGATTTACAGGGATTAAATTTACATGGCAAAGCATCCCTTTTAAGAGTTTTGCCAATTCCCTTGCGTTTTCCTCACTATCATTAACACCGCTGATTAGCGAATATTCAAAGCTAATTCGCCTTGATGTTTTTTTAATGTAGCTCTTGCACGCATCTATTAAAACCTCAACAGGATACTTTTTATTTATCGGCATAATCGTATCTCGGATAACATTGTTCGGTGCGTGCAAGGATACCGACAAAGTTATCGGCATCTCTTCTTCCGATAGCCTTTCTATCTCAGAAACTTTTCCGCAGGTAGATAATGAAATATGCCTATAGCCTATATTTAACCCATTCGGGTCATTTACATTTTTTAAAAACTTAATTACATTATCAAAGTTATCAAGAGGCTCGCCAATACCCATCATAACGATATTGCTTATCCTCTCGTCAATGTCTTTTTGAGCAAAGATGACCTGATTTAAGATTTCTCCGGCCGTTAGATTTCTATAAAGCCCGCCGATAGTAGATGCACAAAACCGACATCCCATGCGGCATCCAACCTGCGAGGATATACATAAAGATATCCCGTGTTTATATCGCATAACCACACTCTCTATGCAGTTTCCGTCTTCCAAAGAGAAGAGATATTTCACCGTGCCGTCTAATTTTGACACATATTTTTCTCTGATTTTTAGTTTTGAGATAAAAGCATGCTCTTTAATTTTTTCGGCTGTCTTTTTTGAAATATCGGTCATTTCGGAAAAGTCCTCGACTCCCTTATGAAGCCATGAAAAAATCTGTTTTGCCCGAAATTTCGGCTCGCCAATACTTTTTAATAACTCTTCCAGCTCTAAAAAACTTAAATCCTTTAAATCAATCATTTTTACACCTTTTTTATCTTTGCTATAAAAAATCCGTCTATTCCGTCAATGTTGGGATAAAATGTTACATAACCTTTTTTACATTCCGGTTTTCTTAAAACTTCAGGAAGATTTTCGGTGATATCTACCATCCGGAATCCTTCGTTTTCTTTTAAAAAACGCTCAATTACCATCTCATTTTCCCTTTTATCTATGGTGCAAGTGCTATATAAAAGTTCACCGCCCACCGCTAAATATTTAGAAGCGTTTTTTAAAATCTTATACTGGAGGTTTTCTATTCCCTCTTCCTTATTTTTAAGTTTTATATCCGGCTTTCTTCTGATAATTCCAAGTCCTGAGCAGGGTACATCTGCTAATACTTTTTGAAACTTCCCGAAAAATTCAGGATTTTTAACCGATGCATCGGCACACTTTGCAGAAATTATATCAATTCCAAGCCGTTTTGCATTTTCCTCAATCAATTTGATTTTATGCTCATGTATGTCAAGGGCTAAAATCTCACCCTTATTCTCCATTATCTCGGCTAAATGTGTTGTCTTTCCGCCGGGTGCTGCACACATATCCAAAACCTTCTCCCCCGGCTTTGGATTTAACACCCGTGCCGAAAAGGATGCGGAAATATCCTGAGGGGTAAAGAGTCCTTTTTTATAACCTTCCGAATTTCCAACATCAAACCCATCCGATAAAATCATATCAGATGAGATTTCGCTTATACGAGCATCAGGGAGAACTTCTAAAAGTTTTTCAGGAGTGGTTTTTAATAAATTCACTCTCAAAGACACCTCAGGCTCTTTATTCATAGACTCCATTAAGTCTATAGTAAAGCTCTTACCAAAATCCTCACACCATCTTTTCAAAAGCCATAACGGATAGGAATATTTTACCGATAAATTTTCCAACTCATCTTCGGGATATTCAATTTCATTTCTCAAAACATTTCTCAAAATCCCGTTTACAAACCCGGCTGATGCCTTATGACCATAGCGTTTTGCTAAATTAACACTCTCATTTACCGCCGCAGAATCCGGGATTTTATCCATGAATTTTATCTGATAAATCCCCATTCTTAAAATTGCCAATATGTATGGTGAAATCTTTTTGATTTTCACCTTTGAATAACATCCTATGATATAATCTATTGTAATCTGGGCTTTTATTGTGCCATAGACAAGATTGGTTATAAAGGCTCTGTCTTTTTTAGAAAAATCCTTGTTCTTCAAAAAACATTCCTTTAAAGCCATATTTGAATATGCGGCATCTTTGTCGGTCTTATAAAGAACTATCAAAGCCGCCTCTCTTACCTTATCCATTAGTCGTCTCTACCTCTTACTAATAACAATAGTCTTAAAAGCTGTAGTGCTGTTGCGGCAGTGCCTGCAACATATGTCATAGCAGCCGCTCTTAAAACCTTTTTTGCACCTGTAACTTCCTCATCATATAACATTCCGCCGTTTTCCAAAATCTTAATTGCACGGCTGCTTGCATTTAATTCAACCGGAAGAGTTATCAGCTGAAATATCAAAACTGCCGAAAATAGCAGTGCTCCTGCCGTTGCAAGGCCTAAATTTCCCATCAAAAGTCCAATGAAAAATAGCGGCATTGAAAGAGCGTTACTGATATTTACGATAGGAACTATCGAGTTTCTTACAACAATCGGCTTATATTGGGTTGCATGCTGAACAGCGTGGCCTGCCTCGTGTGCCGCAACGCCGATTGCAGCAACCGAGCTTTCATCGTAAACTGAATCTGATAACCTGATAACCCCGGATTTCGGGTCAAAATGGTCGGTTAAATCCCCCGATATACGCTCAATCCTAATGTGCTGCAGTCCATTCATATCAAGAATTCTTCTTGCCGCCATACTGCCTGTAAAACCATTTGCACTCTTGACTTTTGAATATCTTGCAAAGGTTGATTTCACACCAAATGATGCAAATAAAGTCAGTATAAATGCAAAAATTACCAATATATACGTGGGGTCATATAACATATAAAACATATTATTCTCCTCTCAAAATTTCACCGGCATTTATTGTATGGCCTTTTAAATATTCTGAAATTTCCATCTTTTTTCCGCCGGCAAACTGAACTCGGGTTATATAAAGTGAGCCTTCGCCACATTTTATTCTCAAACCCTTATCCTTTTCATATCCTAAAATCTCACCGATTTCACCCTTATTTATATCTTCTCCGACGCTTGCTGAAATAACCTTCATCATCTCACCCATGTAGAAAGTATATGCCAAAGGCCAACCATTCATACCGCACACCAATTTGGAAATTACTCTTGCAGGTTTTGACCAGTCAATATTTCCCATTTCTTTTGAAATCATCGGTGCGTAGGTGGATTCTTCATGATTTTGTGGAACCGGCTTTAAAGTTTCAATATTATTTAAAGTTTCTACTAAAACCTCGCCGCCAACAACCGCCATTTTTTCAAAAAGCTCTGCCGAGGTTTCATACTCGCCGATTTCTACCTCTTTTGTCAGCAGCATATCACCGGTATCAAGCCCCTCGTTCATTAGCATTGTGGTAACACCCGTCACTAAATCGCCGTTTATAACCGACCACTGAATTGGTGCGGCACCTCTATATTTTGGTAAAAGCGATGCATGCATATTGATACAACCATATTTGGGGTATTCTAAAATGTATTTTGGTAAAATCTTACCGTATGCAACAACTACGATTACGTCAGGTTTAAGATTTTCTAAAACCTCTTTTAGTTCACCATTTTTAAGGGTTTCAGGCTGGAAAACCTCGATGTTATTTTCAAGTGCCACCACCTTAACATCGGTTGGCATCAGCTTATGACCTCTGCCCTTTGGCTTATCAGGTTGGCTCACAACCCCGACAATATTAAATTTTTCTTCTATAAGCTTTAAAAGTGCCGATGCCGCAATATCCGGCGTCCCCATAAATAAAATTCTCAAATTAAAGCTCTCCTTTAGTCTTCAATAAATCTGGTAACTCTGTCTAAAAACAGCTTACCGTCCAAATGCTCACATTCGTGGCATAATGCTCTTGCCAAAAGCTCTTCACCTTCAACAAAAATCTCGTTTCCGTTTCTGTCCTGAGCCTTAACTTTAACCCTCATCGGTCTTTCTACCTCACCAAAAACTCCAGGAACACTCAAGCATCCTTCACTGCCGTTTTGAACCCCATCCGTTTCGATAATCTCAGGGTTTACAAGCTCAATTTTTCCTTCACCAACGTCAATTACAACCACTCTTTTTAAAATTCCAACCTGAGGGGCTGCCAAACCCACTCCGTTTTTTGAGTTCATTGTATCATACATATCGTCAAGAAGAATTGCAAGCTTTTTATCAAACTTTGTAACTGGTTTACACGCCTTATATAATACTTCATCTTCTTTTGTTCTTAAAATTCTAATTGCCATCTAAAAATTCACCCTTTCCTAATAGGCATTATTAGGATTTTTATCTATCGCAATCGATATATCCTTATAATTTACATTCTTTGATACCTTATTTTTTGCATCCAAAAGAAAGACATTTAATTTATCCGAATCGGTGCATTTTATAAGTATCCGCCATCTGAATTTATTATTTATTTTTGAAAGTGCAGCAGGGATAGGCCCTAAAATCTGAACCTTTTCGGGAAGACTCTTTGCAGGCTCTAAGTATTTTTTATATAACTTTGCACAGTTTGCCACCTGATTTTCGTATATCCCCGAAAAGGTGATACTCACCATATCACAAAACGGCGGATACCACATAGCCTTTCTGGTTAAAATTTCAGTTTCATAAAACTCCTTAAAATTATGCTCTCCCGATAACTTTACGGCATAATTCTCAGGTGAATATGTCTGAATTATGGCTCTTCCTTCCTTTTTGGCTCTGCCGGCCCTTCCTGTTACCTGTTCTATCAGGTCAAAGGTTCGCTCTCCTGCTCTAAAATCCTGAACATTTAACATCACATCGGCAGAGATTACGCCAACCAATGTGACATTGTCAAAGTCAAGACCTTTGGTAACCATCTGCGTCCCTACTAAAACATCTATTTTTTCCTTTTCAAATCTTTCTAAAATTTCCTCATGTGAGTTCATTTTAGTTGTTGTGTCCACATCCATTCTGATTGTGGTAATGTCGGGGAAAATCTTTTTGATTTCCTCCTCGACTTTTTGTGTCCCTCCACCAAAATACCTGATATACTTACTGTCACATTGGGGACATATATTATAGTTTGGTCTTGAATATCCGCAATAATGACACTTTAAAATATCTGAGTATTTATGGTATGTAAGGGAAATATTGCAGTTTGGACATTTTGCCACAAACCCGCAATTTCTACATGAAACAAAGGTGGAGTAACCACGTCTGTTTAAAAATAAAATACTCTGTTCCTTATTTTCAAGATTTTTCTTTAGTTCTTCTATCAGTTTTTCAGAAAAAACTGTTCTGTTACCCTTTGATAGTTCCTCTCTCATATCAACAATCGAAACCTCGGGTAAGCTTTTATTATTTATTCTGTTCTTTAACTCTATTAACTCATATTCGCCCGATTTTGCCCTGTAATAATCGGAAACCTCAGGCGTTGCCGATGCCAAAAGAAGCACTGCCTCATTCTGCCTAGCCCTAAAATCTGCCACTTCCTTGGTGTTATATCGTGGCATCATATCCGACTTATAAGTCCCCTCGTGCTCTTCATCGATGATGATAATGCCGAGATTTTTTATGGGTGCAAAGATTGCAGACCTTGCCCCGATTACCACCGAAACCTCGCCGTCTCGCATCTTCTTCCACTGGTCATAACGTTGTCCTAGAGACAGTCCGCTATGAAATACTGCAATATCCTCGCCAAAACGTTTTCGGAATCGCATAACCATCTGTGGGGTTAAAGATATCTCAGGCACAAGCATAATGGCTGACTTTCCCATATTTCGGCACTTTTCAATTGCCGACATATAAACCTCGGTCTTACCCGAGCCGGTAACACCATGCATAAGAAAGGTCTTATTTTCGTTTTTTTCAATGTACCCTTCAATTATAGCTTTTGCATTTTTCTGCTCCTGAGTCAGAGTCGGACGTACATCTGATTTCTCAACTGTCTTTTTAAAAGGAGTTCTATTTAAAACCAAATCATAGACCTTAATATACCCCTTTTTTTCAAGTGCCTTTATTGCCGAGTAGCTACCGCCTGAAAACTCAACCAAATCTGATAAGGAAATCCGCTCGTTCATTGAGAGCATCTCAAACATCTGTGCCTGAACCCTTGCCCTTTGACTATTTAGAATATCTAGAATTTTCCCTGTATCATCAATATCAACATTTATAGATGCAACCCTTATAGCTTTATCGCTAACGTGAGAATTTTCCTTAAAAACCTCCTCTATGACACCATCCGAAATTAATTTTTTTAAAGCCCTTCCGATGTCCTTTTCAAAATAGGATTGGAGTCTTGTAACCTCGACCTCACCGCCGAGTTTTTTAACCACATCAACAATTTCATTTTCGTTTTCGGCATCCTTTATTAAAACCCATCTTTGGGGTTTAATAGTAATTCCGCTTGGAATTACCGCCTTTATGATATCCAGGAAACTGCAAAGGTATTTATCCCTCATCCACCGGATAAGGTCACGCATCTTTTCGTCAAAAACATAATCTTCAAATCGGGAAATTTTCTTTAAATTTTTGGTAAGTGACTTTTCCATTACCTCTAAAACATAGCCTTCCGTCGGCTTATTCTGCGTACCAAATGGCACTATAACCCGACTTCCAACCTTTATTTTATCCGCTAATTCGTCACCTATCAAATAATCAAAGAGTTTGTCTACCTTCTTTGAATCATGGTTTACAACTACCCTTGCAATCACCGTTTTCCCGTCCTTTTATTCTGTTATATCATCCGACACCGCCATAGGCTTAATGTCATGTCTAATATATCCAACCTTACCTGCTGCAATTTCTGCAACCGCAATCGATACCGGCTTTTTAATTTCGCAGTTAACAAGTCCCTCACCGATCTCTCCTATCATTCTGGCTCTCTTTGCTGCCATTGAAACTAAAGTGTATCTACTGTCAACACAAGTAGAAAGTGTGCTAATTCCCGGTTTAATCATCATAATAATCTTTCCCCTTTTTTAATATTTTTCATTTAATAAATTAACAATCAGATTTCTTTTTTCTTCTGTTTGTTTAATAAACTCTCTTACTTCCTCAACGCAGTGGTCAAGGTCGTCGTTTATAATCACGAAATTATACTGAGCTGCAAGTTCAAGCTCGTGCTTTGCAACTTCCATTCGCTTTATAATACTTTCCTGTCCTTCTCTTCCGCGTTCTATCAAACGTTTTTTTAGTTCTTCCATAGACGGCGGCAACACAAAAATCAAAACGGTTTCCGGAAAAACCTCTTTTACCTTAAACGCCCCCTGCACATCTATTTCTAAAATTACATTCTTTCCTTCATCTAGCATCTTTTCCACAGTCTGCTTAGGTGTCCCATAAAAATTCCCGTCATATGTTGCCCACTCAAGCATATCTCCTGAATCAATCAATGCCTGGAATTTTTCCTTTGTTAAGTAGTTATAGGTTACGCCTTCAATCTCGCCAACCCTTTTTTCTCTTGTGGTGGAGGAAATTGAGAGAAAAATCCCCTCGTCTTTTTCCAAAACCTTGCAGATTGTACCTTTTCCTGTACCCGACGGACCCGACATAACAAATAATAATCCTTTATTCATCGAATCCCTCCTCCTGCTCTTCCTTCTCAGCAATACGGTTAGCAACAGTTTCAGGCTGAATCGACGATAATACAACGTGTCCGCTATCCATTATAATAACTGCCCTTGTCCTTCTGCCGTATGTAGCATTTATAAGAGTACCTTTATCTTCCGCTTCTCTGATAACACGCTTTATCGGTGCAGATTCAGGACTTACAATCGCGACTAACCGACTTGCCGATACCATGTTGCCAAAACCTATGTTTATCAGTTTCATAACCAATCAAAATCCTTCCTCATTACTCAATATTCTGAATCTGCTCTCTGAACTTCTCAATTTCGCCTTTTAATTCAACAACAATCTTTGCGATTTCAATGTCGTTTGCCTTCGAGCCGGTTGTGTTTACCTCACGGTTGATTTCCTGAATTAAGAAATCAAGCTTTCGTCCTGCAGGCTCGTCTTTTTTTGCAATACCATAAAATTCTTCAAAATGGCTTGCCAAACGAACCATTTCTTCATTTACCGCAACCTTATCCGCAAAAATTGCAACTTCAGTTAAGATTCTTCCCTCATCGATATCTCTATCATCTAATAGCTCCTTGATTTTCTGATAAAGTTTATTTTTGTATTCTTCTACAGTCTTTGGTGACCGCTCGTCAATCTTTTTCGCAAGCTCTTTCATATACTCGACTCTTGCTGATAAATCCGAATATAATCTCTCACCTTCACGGCTTCGCATATCAGAATATGCCAATACCGCCGGCTCTAACACATTTTTCACAAGTCCCCAGATTTCCTCATCATCCTCTTCTTTTCGTTCGCTTTTGAAGATTTCCTGATATCTTGCAACGCTTGAAGTGGTAATGTCGTCAGGAAGATTAAACTTCTCCGATAAACTCTTTAAAACTTCTATGTAGTTTCGGGCTAAATCCTCATTTAAGATTATCTCTTTATCAGCTTCACCATAACTTTCAATGGATACATATATGTCAATCTTACCTCTTTGAACATATTTTGACACATATTCCCTGATTTTATCCTCTAAATAGCCGTAATGCCTTGGCACCTTGATGGAATAATCGGAGTATCTGTGATTTACCGACTTGATTTCCACCATAATCTTCTTTCCACCGTCTAAAATCTCGTGCCTGCCATATCCGGTCATACTTTTAAACATTATTTTTCGTCCTTCCCGTCTTCTTCTTTTTTCTCATAAACCATTCCGGCTACCTTTTCGCTTAAGTCAAAATTTCTATATCCGGCAAAATATCCCATAAAGCAGGAAATAAGCGGTACGGTAAAAAACATAATTACGGAAAGTGCACCAACATTTGCACTCCCAATATTTATAAAGGTATAGTAGCAGTAGTTCCACATAATATACAAAAGATTATTTATAAAACCCGATGTATAGGTGATAATCTGATTCTCCCATGAAACAACATACATCACATAGAAAAATCCCCAAATAACATATACACCGATAGGAAGAATTAAACCCTTCCACTTATAGGGCGTTTCCTCTGTATATCTTTTTTTATCACGCCGGGCAATACTCTCGCTTTTATTATACATCATAACCATATAAAACAGGATAAAGATAAGCGAAAAGATATTCTTAGAACCCTTCGATGAAATCATCGGCGACAAGGTCGTGCCAACTAAAAAGGCAATCACCGAAACATAAAAATGAGTTTTTATAATCTCATAAAGTTGTCTTAATCTTATATATTTTGCCATTTAATCACCCTATTATAAAAGCCATACACTAAGTCCGCTGTTTCTCTTTGGCTCTTCTTTCTTTTCAGGCGCCTTTTTCTCCGGCTCCTTCTTCTCGGTTTCCTTCTTCACTGCCGGCTTTTTAGGGGTTGCCTTTTTAGGAGCGGCCTTTACTGTCTTTTTCTCAGGTGCGGCTACAGTTTTCTTTCTTCCGAGTCCGAAAATAGTGTAGATTCTACCTCCGCTGATTTTCTTGCCGGCAATTATCTTTTCTGCCAAAGCTCTCTTTTCATCTTTGGTCATAGCAGAAATTTTAACATCGAAAACTGTTTCTATGTAATCTCTTAATTCTTCGTCGGTCATACGGCAATAGTCATCAATAAACGATAGAGTTTTAACCACCAAAACTCCATCTAAACCGCCTGAATACTTTGCGTTCTGGCTTTTTAAAAAACCCTTAACATCAGCAAGTTCCTTTTTAGATTCGATAGGTTCACTCTTATAACGGTCATAGAAAAGCTTTCCCTGTAAGTCATGGACTCTATTAAAGTATCTTGCGTAACTTGTAGAAATAGGCTTAATAATCGATGAGATACTCATATCCCCTTCGTCAATCAGAATATGTACTCGGTTTTTAAAAAGTGAATACCCCAAAAGCTTTGCGCTCTTTCCTTCAAAGAATTTTTCTAAAGTGGTTGAAAACTCTTTAAAATCCTCGTCTTTTGAAAACAATTCGTCAATACCTCTTAGTAAAATGTGGTACATTCCTGTTGAACTGATTTCACGTTTTTCTCTAGCCATAATCTTCCTCCATTCCGGTATTTTTAAATTTTGACCCAATATATATCATATTATATCACATTTTTTACAAAAAATCAATAGGGACATAAAAATTTTTAACATATATTATGTGTTTTTTAAATAGTATACATAAGACCACCCGAAAAGGAGGAAAAACACTATGGATTGGCACAGTTTTAAAAAATCAGAGACCCTAAAAAAACTCGGAACAAACGAGATTTCAGGACTTTCTCAAAAAGAGGCAGAAAATCGGCTTTTAAAGTATGGTAAAAACCAACTAAAATCAAAACAAAAAGACGGGATTTTTAAAAAATTTATCTCGCAATTTAACGATTTTATGATAATAATCCTGATAATTGCAGCAGGCATATCCTTTGTTATGTCAATTATCAGTGGCGATGCCGATTTTATCGACCCCTTCGCCATCCTTTTAATCGTAATTTTAAACGCAATTCTTGGCACAGTCCAGGAGGCAAAAGCCGAAAAAGCAATCGAGGCTCTAAAAAAAATGTCCTCACCCACTGCAAAGGTTAAAAGGGACGAAAAAATCATAAATATTCCCACCGAAAACATTGTCCCCGGAGATATTTTAATATTTTCGCCAGGCGTCCGGGTTTTAGCCGATTGCCGGCTGATTCTTTCAAATTCCATTGAGGCAGACGAATCGTCTTTAACCGGCGAATCTCTACTTGTCGGGAAAAATTCCGAAAATACATATCCTCCCCTCACCCCCCTTGCCGACCGCAGGAATATGCTTTTTTCCGGAAGCTCAATTATTTCGGGGAAAGGTGAAGGAGTTGTGGTTTCAACCGGAATGGATACTGAACTTGGGAAAATTGCAAGTTTAATAATTGAGAGTGACGATAAAAAAACACCCCTTCAAAAACGTCTTGAAAAGGTAGGAAAAACCTTAGGAATACTTGCACTTATAATCTGCATTATTATATTTTTTGTGGGTGTTTTTAAAAGCTATCCGCCCTTTGAGATGTTTATGATGTCGGTTAGCCTTGCCGTTGCGGCAATCCCCGAAGGACTACCGGCAATCGTTACAATTATGCTTGCAATCGGTGTTCAGGCAATGGCAAAGAAAAACGCCATTGTAAGAAATCTTCCGGCGGTCGAAACCCTTGGTAACGCCTCGGTCATCTGTACCGACAAAACCGGGACTCTAACAATGAACAAAATGATGGTTGAAGACAGCTATTCCAATGATACCGAAATGCTTTTTAAATATGCGGCCCTTTGTTCAGATTCTGAAACTTCCGGAAATCAAAACCCCACAGAACTCGCTATTTTGGGTCATATAAAATCCCACTCCCTCGATAAATTCCGATTAGATAAATTATATCCAAGATTATCCGAGATTCCCTTCGATTCAAACAGAAAAATTATGACCACCTGCCATAAAAACAACTCCGGTTACCTCGTAATTTCAAAAGGTGCTCCCGATGTACTTATAAAGCTATGTAACAGGTTTTATAAAAAATCCGGCTCTGTTCCTTTTGACAGTATTCTTAAAAACGAAGTATTAAACAAAAATTTATGTTTTGCAGATAATTCTCTTCGGGTCATTGCCGTAGCCTTTAAAGATGGAAATTCAACAAAAATAACCGAGGATAATTTCACCTTTTTAGGGTTAATCGGACTTCTTGACCCTCCAAGACCAGAAGTTAAAAATGCGGTAAAATCCTGTAAATCAGCCGGCATCAATGTTGTTATGATAACAGGAGATCACCTAAACACCGCAAAGAGCATCGGCAAGAAAATCGGCATCCTAAAAGACTCTCAAAAAGCAATAACAGGAAGCGAACTCGACCAAATCCCTCAACACAAACTTGAACAGACCATATCCGACTATAGCATCTTTGCACGAGTGACACCAAAGCACAAGGTGCGGATTGTAAAAGCCTGGCAAAAGCAGGGTAAAATCGTTGCAATGACCGGCGATGGCGTAAACGATGCACCGGCTCTAAAAATTGCCGATATCGGCTGTAGTATGGGGATTACGGGAACCGATGTTGCAAAAAGTGCGTCGGATATAATTTTAGTTGACGACAACTTTGCAACTATAGTTTCGGCTATAAAAAAAGGACGTGAAATATATGATAACCTGAAAAAATCGGTAAAGTTCTTACTTTCCAGTAACATCGGCGAAATCGTCACCGTCTTTTTAGGTCTTATCTTCGGCTGGAAATCGCCACTTTTTCCAATCCAGCTTTTATGGATTAACCTTGTAACCGATTCACTTCCGGCCATCGCTCTTGGCTTAGACCCGGCGTCTTCCGACATTATGAAAAAAAAGCCAAAAAAGGCAAATGACAACATATTTAGTAAGTCCATGTGGCTTGACATCTTTTTGGAAGGCTCGCTAATCGGAGCTTTGGCGGTTTTGGCTTTTACCATCGGTATGCTATTTTTTGAAAGCACCGCTATCGGAAGAACCATGGCTTTTTCGGTTTTGGGAGTTTCCCAGCTTCTTCATGCCTTTAATATGCGAAGTGAAACCTCGGTTTTAAACCGTGGCTTTTTCAAAAATAAATTCCTTGTTTTTGCCTTTTTATCGGGTACAATCCTACAATTTCTCGTAGTTACATTTTTACCAGGGATATTTAAAACTGTGCCTTTATCAATCTACCAATGGCTTGTGTGTTTTGGATTATCAATTCTTCCCATACCCATTGTGGAGTTGCAGAAAATGTTTACCGGAAGATAAGAAAAAGACTTTTGCTTTTTGCAAAAGTCTTTTTAAATTCCATTTTTTAAAATTTCTTCGGTAATTTTTGCCATTTCCTCTACCATACCAAGGCAAGGCCTTGTTTTATAGTATTCAGAGGTTCTATCATCCGGTACATGACTTTCCTTTTTATCTGCCCTTTTACCTAAAATTTCACGGCAGATTATACTTCCCTTTTCCTCACAGACTCTTTCGGCAACATCCTGAATCAGTTTATAATGCCTGATTTTTCCGTCCTTATCATCAGGTGAATTATAGCCAAGTTTTAACCCCAAAATCATAAACGAACCGCTGACTGCCCCGCAGACCTCCCGAAGTCGTCCCATTCCGGCACCAAAAGATGACGCCAAACGCATTGCCGTATCAAAATCCAGTCCCACATCATCTGAAAATGCTCCCACTACAGCCTGCGCACAGTTATAGCCTTCTAAAAAAAGTTCTCTTGCTTTTTCCACCTTTTCACTCATAAAATCACCATTTTAAAATAAATTATAAAAAAAGCACTTCCAATTTAAGAAGTGCTTTTGGAGCTGATGACGGGAATCGAACCCGTGACCTCTACACTACCAATGTAGTGCTCTACCATCTGAGCTACATCAGCAAAACACAATTATTATACTCTAATTCATCGGTTTTGTCAATATAAATTTTAAAAATTGTGGCTAAATTTTAAATTTTCTAAAATTATATAATTTTTCTCCAAAAACCATTGAAAAAAAGCACCAAATATAGTAAAATATATTCTATATAAGTAAGATTGGGAGATTTTTATGAAAATAATTGCAGCGACCCAAAATAAGGGCAAAATTAAAGAAATTGAAGAAATCTTTTCTCCCCTCGGATTTGAGGTTATATCCCAAAAAGAGGCAGGATTCGATATAGATGTGGAAGAAACGGGCAAGACCTTTGAAGAGAATGCTATAATTAAAGCCCGTGCCATATATGATGCGTCAAAAGAGGCAGTTATTGCCGACGATTCAGGGCTTATGGTTGATGCCCTAAATGGTGCACCGGGGGTATATTCCGCCAGATATGCCGGCGAAAATGCAACCGATTCAGACAGGATCAAGAAACTTTTATCGGAGCTTGAAAACGAAGAAAACCGAACCGCAAAGTTTTCATCCTCCCTTGTTATGATTCTTCCCGACGGCAGAGTTTTTACTGCATCCGGCGAAGTTAAGGGTGAAATTTTAAAACTACCCGAGGGCGAAAACGGCTTTGGCTATGACCCTGTATTTTTCTCATATGAACTGAATAAATCCTTTGGTATAGCATCAAGTGATGAGAAAAACCGCATCAGTCACAGAGGCAAAGCCCTAAGAATTTTATATGAAAAAGTAAAAGATGAAATAAATTAAAAGGAGCATTTAAAATGGATATATTTTACGAACAAATGATAAAGCCAAAAAAGAACGGTATAGATTTTTTAAAGGTGATATTAGGGGCAATAGTAGGTTTGGCACTCACCGCCCTTTGCTTTATGATTGATCTTCTTGGATTAAATCTTCTTTTGATATTTTTAATTTGGTGGGGGTATATCAAGCTAATTAAGGGCATCAATATTGAATATGAATATTCAATTACCAATCACGAATTTGACATAGATGTTATTAAGGGTAAATCTACAAGAAAGCATATTACCACAATTAACCTTAATAGCTGCCACTATTTCGGCAATATGTATGACCCACAGACAATTTCAGAAATGAACAAGCAAACTCCTGATAAGACCTACTATTTTGTCTCGGACAGAGCATCAAAAAATCTTTTTGCAACCGATGTTTTGAGCAGAAAGGATAACTCTAAAATCCGAGTTATAATTGAGCCTGACGAAGAAATGACAAAATATATCCGCATGGCAAATCCGAAGATTTTTATCGGTTGATATTTGAAGAAGGATTAAAAAAATGATAATTGGAATCGGTACAGATATTATTGAAATCGAACGGATTTCAAAAGTAATCGAAAACACAAATTTTTTAAAAAGATTTTTCTCAGAAAAAGAAAATGAACTTTTTTTAAAGAAAAACTTTGCTTCCGAAACTATTGCCGGAAATTTCTCGGTAAAAGAAGCTTTTTCCAAAGCAATCGGAACAGGTTTTCGGGATTTATTGCTTCAGGATATCTCGGTATTGCGTAACCCCTTGGGATGTCCGTACATCGAGCTATCAGGCGAACTTTTGGAAAAGTTTGGGAAATATAAAATTCACACAAGCATTTCCCACTCCCAAAAGTATGCAATAGGGTATGTAATAATCGAGGAATAATAAAAGAAAGGATTTTTAGTGTATGAAGGCGTGTTTTAGTTCCCAAATGCGAAAAATTGACCGGGATGCCTCGGATTTGGCCGGAATTCCAAGCATTGTTCTTATGGAAAATGCCGCCATCGCATGCGTTAAAAAGCTAAATACTTATAATCTTGAAAATAAGCGTGTTGCCATATTTTGCGGAAAAGGTAACAATGGCGGAGACGGGTTTGCTATTGCAAGGCACCTAATTTACCAAGGCATTGAAACCGAAGTTTTTTTGGTATGCGGCAATACTTTTTCAGGGGATGCCCAAATCAACTATAACATTTTAAAAAATATAGGTGCCGAAATTCACGAGATTTCGGATTTATCAGACATAAAATATAAAATCCTGAGCTTTGACATAATTGTCGATGCAATCTTTGGCACCGGCATTAAGGGAGAGGTATCGGGTATTCAAAAGGATATAATTGATGCTATAAATAAATACAAAAAATTCACCTTATCTATTGATGTACCAAGCGGAATAAATGCAGATACAGGCGAGGTTTTAAGTTCTGCCATAAAGGCAGATGTTACCGTAACCTTTGCCGCTTTTAAGGTGGGCATGCTTTTATACCCCGCCAAAGACTTTTGCGGTGAGATTTTAGTTGATAGAATATCTATCCCAAATTCCTTGATGGAGCATATAAATATTAATGTAACAGACTATAAAATTTTAGAAAGGCTTATGCCAAAAAGACAGGAAAATTCCCATAAGGGCAATTACGGGAAACTATTGATTGTAGGCGGTTCAAAAGGTATGACCGGAGCTGTGACTTTAGCGGCTGAGAGTGCCATAAGATGCGGCACAGGGCTTGTAACGGTCGGGGTTGCAGAGAGTTTAAACCCAATTTTAGAAGAAAAACTAACAGAACCTATGACCCTTCCCCTTCCTGATACTGACGGCAGCATCACGACCGAAGCAATAGATAAAATATTAGAGCGTGCCGAGAAGTGCGATTGCGTTGTGTTTGGGCCGGGAATTGGCAGAAGTCCCGAGATTACAGAAATTTTAAGAAGGCTAATTACGGTGTGCAAAAAGCCCTTAGTAATCGATGCCGACGGATTATATGCTTTGTCAAAGGATATAGATATCTTAAAAAATTCGGCATGCCAAATTATCCTTACTCCCCACGAAATGGAATTTTCTTATCTTACAGGAAAAGATGTACGGGATATTGAGAAAAACCGCATTACATATTCTGAGGAATTTGCAAAAAAATATGGTGTCACCCTTATTTTAAAGGGTTCAAATACCATAATTTCCGGAAGCGATGGAACACAATACATAAATATATGGGGTAACAGCGGCATGGCAAAAGGCGGATCGGGCGATGTTTTATCTGGCATGATTGGTGCATTTTTAGCCCGTGGCTCAAAGCCTTTAGATGCCGGCATTTTAGGGGTTGGATACCACTCTTTGGCAGGCGATAAAGCCGCAGAAAGTTATGGCAAAAATTCACTCACCCCTAAAGACATTATTTCGTCAATTCCCCTTATATTACCTGTGGAATAATCGATAACTTTATGCTATAATAACTATGTAATTGCAAGATTAATATTTTGTAGTTTAAAAGTTATTATAGCAAGTGAAAGTGAATAATATAGAAAAATCGAAGATTTTTCTATCCCCACCTCTTCACTTTTCACTATCCCCTATTACTTGCGATTTAATTTTAAATCGCTATGCTATAATTACTTTTGAAAGGAATCTTTTTATAGATGAATACAAGAACCTGGGCTGAAATTAACATGG
This sequence comes from Clostridia bacterium, assembly GCA_045603125.1. Classification (GTDB taxonomy): domain Bacteria; phylum Bacillota; class Clostridia; order UBA1381; family UBA1381; genus CAKSFT01. The sequence continues at coordinate 29,619 of JAZULN010000004.1, forward strand.
ACGCACTAAAAGAAAACATCATAAACATCAGGAAAATCACAAAAAAAGATGCCATGGTTATGGCGGTGGTAAAGGCTGATGCTTATGGGCATGGTGCTGTCAATGTTGCAAATCTACTCTTAAAAAATGGTGCTGATAGACTGGCGGTTGCCGATTTAGACGAGGCTTTAGAGCTTCGCGATGCCGGGATTCGGGCTGAAATCCTGATTCTTGGTGCATCATTTTCAGAGGATGTTAAAGATCTTGTTTCGAATGACATAACCGCTGCAGTATTTTCATATGACTTTGCAAAGCTTTTATCAGACGAGGCGGTAAGGCAGAAAAAAACCGCAAAAATCCATATAAAGCTTGATACCGGAATGTCTAGAATCGGGTATGTAGCAGGCGAAAATGACGATGAACTGACCGATGAAATTTTAAAAATTTCAAAGCTCCCCAACATATTTATTGAAGGGATTTTCTCACATTTTGCTACATCCGACGAAAAAGACTCATCCTATACAAAAAAGCAGTTTGATGAATTCTTAAAGGTGTGCAATGAATTAAATAAGAAGGGGCTTTCAATCCCAATCAGACACATAGCAAACAGTGCTGCAATTATGTCTTACCCCGAAATGCATCTTGATATGGTCAGAGCCGGGATTATCCTATACGGGTTCTACCCCTCAAATGAAGTTGATAAAAATATAATAAAACTAAAACCTGTGATGACACTAAAATCACGAATTACCCTCATAAAGGAAATTTCAGACCGTGGTGTTAGCTACGGCAAAACCTACATAGCCCCGAAGGGTACAAAAGTGGCAACTGTCCCTTTAGGCTATGCAGACGGGTACACAAGAATGTTAAATGGTAAAGCCGAAATGGTGGCCGGTGGTATAAAAGTTAAAGTCATCGGAAGAATTTGCATGGACCAATGTATGATTGACGTAACAAATGTCCATAATATAAAAGTAGATGACGAAGTAATTATCTTTGGCGACGGGCTTTTAACGGCAGACGATTTAGCTGAAAGCCTTGGCACTATAAACTATGAAATCATATGTATGGTTGCAAGGCGTGTTCCCAGAAAATATATTTGTGAGGGAAAGGTGGTGTCGACGGTTAACTATTTAACCGAATAAGAATTTGATTTTACGAGGGGGCCTGATTACTTTGTCACAACTAAAAAAGGTCTGTTTCAAACTTTCTTTTAAAAACTCTCAAAAAAACCGCTCCGAACTAATAAGACGGGTAAAAAACCCCAGTATCACCGAAGCGGAGAGAAAACTAAGGAAGGGCTATAAAGAAATGGCTTTTATAAATCTTTCGTTAGCAGAAATGTGTTTTGAGGCCGATAGCGAAGCGCTTCGGCTTTGTGAGGAAAAACTGACGGAGTGTGAATAGTGGTGATTGTAAAAAGAGGAGATATTTATTACGCCGATTTAAGCCCTGTTGTAGGCAGTGAACAGGGTGGTGTCAGACCGGTATTGATTGTTCAGAATGATATCGGCAATAAATACAGCCCCACGGTGATAGCCGCAGCAATAACTTCTCAAATCAATAAGGCGAAAATGCCCACGCATATAGAAATATCTGCAACGGACTATGGCCTTAACAAAGATTCTGTTATATTGCTGGAGCAGGTCAGGACTATTGATAAGCGAAGACTCAGAGAAAAAATCGGGCATTTGGATGACCCGCTTATGGACTCTGTTAATAACGCGTTATCAGTTAGTTTCGGGCTTGGAAATTAATCGGGCTAAGAGGAGAGATTCAGGTAGATGATTGAATTTTAAATTTATATATGTAACCAAAAGTTACATATATTAAAAAGGGATGTAAAAAAAGTCCAGACCACAAAACAAAACGAATATATAAAATATGAAATTTAAATATATTAGTTATAAATTATATGTAGAAAAATCTTAAATTTTCAATTTTTCTTATAACTTTATTCGTTTTGTTATAAAAAAATATAGTCGCTCGGCGTAACATATACGCTGTCGGATAACCAAAAGCAAGGCAAAAGCCTTGCTTTTGCTATATTTTTTTATTCTGAATCATTTTTTCCTATCCCCAAAAAAGGAGCTGTAAAATTACAGCTCCTTCGTTAAAATACCTTTTTATTTTTCATTCCATCTATCAATCTATGGGTACTCTCAAGTTTTTTTAAATTAAAATCCCCCACCCAATGGGTGTCAGACCCAACTGAAAGCACTATTCCACTATCCGAAACCCTTTCCTGCTTTTCCTTATTGGTTAAAAAATCATAGTAATAGTTATAGTTTCCCGATGTATTTATTTCCCAGAAAAGGTCATATTCTTTTAATACCCTTAAAATGTTCACACCATATCGCTTTTCGAGGGCGAATATATCGGTATGAGCAAGACCCCTCGGACAACGAAAAAGCCTTGTCCATTCTAAAAACTCATATAAATCCATAGCAACAAGACTATCAATACTTTCAAAAATACAATAATCGAGTCTATCGGTATAGGATATCAAAAAATCATTGGGATTTGGTCTTGTACCGATTTCAAGTCCTAAAAGAACTTCTATTTTTCCCTTATACTTTTCCTTACATTCTTCAATTTTCTCAATATAACGATTTAAATTTCCGCCAATGGTAAACTGGTGGTCAGTTATCCCCACAACCTCAATGCCGTTTTTCATGGCATTTTCTATGATTTCTTCAGGCGTATTTGAGCCGTCATAACTAAAGGTTGTGTGGTTATGCAAATCATGAAAAGACATTTACATCACCTCTTTGCCTTTAAATAGTTTTCCTAAAAACATAACTACTGCAAAAATAATCAAATAATAAAGTGTTCCCCATTTATGAGCATAAACTGCCGCAAAAACGGTAAATAAAGACCCTAAAATTGCAACCGACGGCATAACAAATCTTTTAAATATCGAAAGCTCACGGAAGGCAAACATTTTTATAAAAATCGGAATATACAGTGCATAAACTGTGACAATGGGGATTTCTGACGAATCAAACCCAAACCAGTTTACTATAATTTTTCCCTTTTCGCTATCAAAAGTTCCTAATAATTTTACCAACTCACCGGCACTCTGAGGGTCATATTCTACCATAAAAATCCCGCCAAGGTTTGCCATATAGAAGTAAAATAGCCATAAAGCCGCAACGAAAAATCCGAATATTGCGGAATTTGTCGGCATATTTGTAACCGGGTCTACAACAGAGAAAATCTTAGGTTTTGGTCCCATGTTTCGTGCAGCCAAAGCGTATATTCCTCGGGTGCTTCCAAGCATCAGGCCGTTTAGTGTACCGATACATGATACTGCCACAAATACATTTAAAACTGTGCCGAAGACTTTACCGAATATATTTGTAAATGCTATAGTAGCCCCGTGTTCTTGAAGGGCATCTACCGTTGCTCCCCCGGCAACACCAATATAATATACGATATATACAACCACAATGATCAATGTTCCTGCCACAAGAGCTATTGGAAGATTTTTCTTTGCGTTCTTTATTTCAGCATTTATAGATGTTGCTATAATCCAACCCTCATAGGCAAAAATTGTCGCAACAACTGCTGCAAAAAGCGTGCTGATATCATTCCCTATATCTTTTGAAAAATTAGTGATAAGATTTGGAACCTCGGCACCTTCCGGAGTTACAAACAAACCGTAAATTATACCGACAACCGCCATAAGTGACAGTGGAATCAACTTGATGACTGTAGTTGAAACCTGAAATTTACCGGCAACAATGGGTGCCAGGGCATTCATAGCGTAGCTAAGGCAAAGATAAAGCCCTGCCAATGCAAGACAGGTATTTGATGCCTGGTCGGTATGACCAAATAATATAAGAGTATATCTTGCCGACACCCACGCCAAAACCGAGGTCATTGCAGGGTAATAGATTGTGGTTATAAACCATCCAATATAATATGAATAACTTTTACCACAGGTTGCCTCTGCATAGTCCACAAGCCCGTTTACCTTTTCATACTTTGTTGCCATTATGGCAAAGCAAAAAGCACAGGACACCATCACAAGTCCGCCAATAGCCCATGCAATTACGCCCAAAGGTACATTTCCGTTTGTGATATTTAAAATGTTTTGTGCCTTAAAAAAGACACCGCTTCCCATAACTATCCCGACAACCATTGTTATGGCTGTAAATAAACCGTATTTTTTCGTTAGTGTATTACTCATATATTTCTCCAAAAATAAATTAAAATTGAAATCATACATGTTAATTTTATCATAATTTCATCAAAAAATCAATAAAATTATTGAAATAATATAAAAACTGATGTATAATGGAATAAAACAATTTAAGGGGGCTATTTATGAAAATATTAGTAACTGGCGGTGCCGGATATATCGGCAGCCATACATGCGTAGAATTATTAAATGCAGGATACGAAATTGTGGTTTTGGATAACCTGTCGAACTCTTGCGAAAAATCATTAAAAGTGGTTAAGGAACTAACCGGCAAGGACTTCCCTTTTTATCAAGTTGACCTTTTGGATTATGATGCAACATCTAAGGTTTTTGATGAAAATAAAATTGACGGAGTAATTCATTTTGCCGGCTTAAAAGCTGTTGGCGAATCGGTTCAAATCCCCATAAGATATTACCACAATAATATTACAGGGACACTAAATCTCATAGATATTATGGAAAAGCACAATGTTTTTAACATTGTATTCTCATCCTCTGCAACAGTTTACGGAAAGCCCGAAACTGTGCCGATTACCGAGGATTTCCCACTATCTACAACTAATCCATATGGTTCTACCAAGCTTATGCTTGAAAATATCTTAAGAGATGTTTTTGTATCAAATGACAAGTGGTCTATCACACTTCTTCGCTACTTCAACCCAATCGGTGCACATAAGAGCGGTAAGATGGGCGAAGACCCAAAAGGTATTCCAAACAACCTTCTTCCTTACATTGCTCAAGTGGCAGTAGGTAAGCTTGAATATGTTCACGTATTTGGCTCCGACTATGACACAAAAGACGGCACAGGGGTTCGTGACTATATCCACGTAGTTGACCTTGCACTTGGTCACTTAAAGTCAATCGAGAAAAATTCCGGAAAACCGGGGGTTTACACCTATAACCTAGGAACCGGCAACGGCTATTCAGTTTTAGAAATCGTAAAAGCCTTCTCAGAAGCATGCGGCAAGGACTTACCATATAAATTAGAGCCACGCCGACCAGGTGATATCGGAGAATGTTATGCAGACCCGAAAAAAGCACTAAAAGAGCTTGGTTGGGTTGCAGAAAGAGGAATTTCTGAAATGTGCGAAGACGCATGGAGATGGCAAAGCAATAACCCTAACGGTTATAATGAATAATAAAAACAGTCGCTGATGCGACTGTTTCAGCGTGTCGATAAACCTATCGACACGCTGG
>JAZULN010000005.1:0-6166 GCA_045603125.1 Clostridia bacterium
ACTTGATTCCTCCTTTGAATAATTTCGGCGGTTGGCTAGACCTGCCTCAATTATATCAAAGGAGGATATTTTTTTCCACGCATAGCTAAAGCTTTTTTATCCCACCAGCATTGCTGGTGGTTGTCATTACGCAAAACAAAAGTCGAAGTACTATCAAGTGTATTCGGCTTTTGTTGTATTCATATTTTAACCAAGAAAGAATGTGACGAAATGAATTCTCGGAAAAATAAGCCTTTTGTCCATTGGGCAGAATGTGAATTTTTAGATTTAGGAAATGGTGTTAAAAGAAAAATTTTAGCATATGGTGATTTAATTATGCAGGTTGAAGTGCATTTTGAAAAAGGGGCAGTGGGAGCAATCCATTCTCATCCCCACACCCAAACCACCTATGTTATTTCAGGGGAATTTGAATTTACAATCGGGGATGAAACAAAAGTTGTAAAAGCAGGGGATACTATGTTTGATGCACCAAATGTTTTGCATGGTTGCAGGTGTTTGAAAAAAGGTGTGCTCCTAGATACTTTTACGCCTCTGAGAGAAGATTTTTTAGAATAAGTGAAAGGGAGAATTAATATGGCAGATGTTTTAAAGCCTCTAAAACTAAAACCAGCCTATAAAGACTATATATGGGGCGGGGAAAAGCTTCGGAAAATTTATGGGAAATGCACCGACTTAACCCCACTTGCCGAAAGCTGGGAGCTTAGTTGTCATAAAGACGGACTGAGTGAAATCGTGGGTGAGAATGGAAAGACGCTTGAAGAGTACATAGAAGAAAATCCGAATTGTCTTGGAACCTTGTGCGAAGGAGGAGAGCTTCCAATTCTTATAAAGCTAATTGATGCCCGGGAAAATTTAAGTGTACAGGTTCATCCAAACGACTCTCAGGCACGAGAATGGGAAAACCAGAACGGGAAAACAGAAATGTGGTATGTCGTAGAGGCAGACGAGGGTGCTAAAATGACCTGTGGGGTCAAGAAAGATATAACTAAGGAAGAACTCAAAAACGCCATTGAGGACAATACAGTTGAAAATCTTTTAAATACTGTACCCTCTAAAAAAGGTGATGTGTTTTTCGTTGAGGCGGGGACAATTCATGCCATAGGTAAGGGTAATGTCATTGCAGAAATTCAGCAAAACAGTAACGTTACATACCGCCTTTATGATTATGGCAGAGTTGGAAAAGACGGAAACCCGAGAGAACTTCATATTGAAAAAGGGGTTATGGCATCAAACTGTCAAAAAACAGAGCCGAGAGAAATTAAATCCTGCCCCGACGGGACAAGGGTTTTAGGTAGTTGCAAATACTTTGAGGTAAAAGAAGTAAAACTATCGGGCGAAAAGTCCTTTTTTGCAGACGAAAAAAGCTATCATGCACTTATTGTTTGCGAAGGACAGGCAGAACTGAAAACTAAAAATTGCTCAGTTACTATAAATTTGGGTGAAACCGTATTTATTCCGGCGAATTTAGGAGAATATAGCCTTATTGGTGAGGCGACAATTCTTTTAACAACAAATCAACCCGAATAAATCCTGAGGTGATTATCATAAAAGAAATAATTAGAAAAAAACTTATCTCGATGGCAGAAGATGAGTATCGCGAGTTTTCTTCAAAGCTTATGCCAACCGTTAAAAAGGAGAAGATATTGGGGATAAGAATCCCCATTCTTCGCGCATTTGCAAAAGACTTAAAAGACTATGAGGACTTTTTAAAAGATCTTCCCCATAAATATTTTGAAGAGGATAATCTTCATGCATTTTTAATAGAAAGAGAAGTAGATTTTGAACGTTCTATCGAAAAACTCGATCGGTTTTTACCATATATCGACAACTGGGCAACCTGTGATAGCTTAAAGCCTAAGGTTTTAAAAAAAGAACCTAAAAAGCTTTTGGGTCATATAAATAGATGGCTAAAGTCCCAAGATACCTATACTGTGAGGTACGGGATTAACCTTTTAATGAGCTTTTATCTTGACGAAAATTTTAATGAAAAATATCTTGGTTATGTTTCCGATATTAAAAGTTCTGAATATTATATAAACATGATGCGGGCATGGTATTTTGCCACCGCACTCTATAAACAATATGATCATACGTTGCCGTACATTGAAAATAATGTGCTGGATGTCTGGACTCATAATAAAACCATACAAAAAGCGGTTGAAAGCTTAAGGATTACCAATGATAAAAAGGAATACTTAAAGACCTTAAAAAGGATTTAAAACACTTGGGAGGAAATCCATATGACCAATGTTACATTTAAAAAGAAAGATGATTATTTAATTCCGTCGGAGGTTTTGGTGGGCGATGCGGTTACTCCTGTCTGGCTTCAGCAGAGATGGAGCGAGGGTGAATTTACAGAGTATGTTATAAGAAATGGTTGTGGCCATTGTTGTACGGCTATGGTTTTAAACTTAAAAGGCATAAAAATCAACCCTCACGAGGAATTTGAATTGTGCCGAAAACTTTGGGGCGAGCCCAACACCGATGAAGGACAGGATAATTTTATGTCTGTTGCGGGAATTGTAAAGATTCTTGCCCACTTCGGGATTAAAGCTGCGTATTTTGGCGTTTCGGACAGAAACGAGGCTCGAGATCATATTGTTGAATCGATAAATCAGGGTAAATTTGTAATATTTACATCAATGCCGTCAGAGGAATACCCAAATAATATGTTCTCAACCGGTGCTCACTATGTGTTATGTGTGGGCTATACTGAGGACGGGAAAATCCTTATTGCCAACAGCAGCGAAAAGACTACCGATTTGGGGGTTCATCTGGTAGATAAAGAGGTAATAAAAGAATCGATTTACACACCGACAGACCCTCGGGATTTTACATGGGGAGTGTTACCACAAGTTCCGCAGTCTGCAGGCTATGTGGTGGTAGAGTGATTTGAATTTTAAATAAGGAGGGGAACTATGAAAAAAGTTATAACAATTTCGATTCTTGCTATTTGTGCATTGATTTCAAGTTGTGGTGATAAAAATACCGATATAGCAGGCGGTGATGACAAAATTTCTAAAATGACAGCAGATATAGAAGCAGTTCGGATGGTTAATATCGATGGGTATCTATACTATGAAACCGATAATGATAGCGAGCTTCAGGCACGATGCGGGGTTATGGATGGAAGTTTTACCAAAACCGTGGGAGAATTAGAGATACCCAAAAATCATGGAGAGGCAAATTTTTCAAATGTTCAGGGTTATCAGATAGGAATGACTGAAAATACAATAGAAATCCCCATAGATGACTGGGAAGTGTTCAAGAAAGTTGATACAAAAAGCGATGTATTAAAATATAAGTATTGTTATTTGGTAGAAGGGACACTCCCAAATGCAAAAGATGACAGTGAGTTTTTGGTTTTAGCCGACAGTTTGGATATTACCTTTGAAGATGCGGCATATAAGATGTTTGGGTCAAATTCGGAAAAGATGAAGGACATATACGTATTGCCGATTGTTGATTAATGCAAAAAATACTGATTTAGTGATGTGAATTTTAAAGGGAGTATTTTTCATGAGTGAAATAATGAAAGTGCTGGAAATTATAGGTACTATTGCCTTTTCGGTGTCGGGTGCACTGGTTTCAATTGGGGCAGACCTTGATATTTTCGGTGTGGTTTTTGTAGGCTCAATAACCGCTTTTGGCGGAGGTATTATAAGGGACTTGATTTTAGGAATAACCCCGCCATCAATTTTTAATAATTTTCCGATGTTTTTGCTGGCACTTGTAACTTCGGTTATTGTATTTATAGTTGCATACATAAATCGGAAAAAGTTTAATACGTTAAGGACAAAAACAGAGCATGTAAATAATCTATTTGATGCACTGGGTCTTGCGGTATTTACAGTAATTGGTGCAGAAACGGGATTTATAAACGGATTTTCCAATAACGAATTTATAATAATTGTAATCGGAATGATTACCGGTATTGGCGGCGGGATTTTTCGAGATATTCTAACCGATACAACGCCCTATGTTTTTAAAAAACATGTCTATGCCGTAGCATCGCTTTTGGGTGCGGTTCTATATACAATTTTAAGAAAATATAGCGATAATATTTCCCTGATTTCGGTTTTATCCATGATTCTGGTATTTTTAATCCGGGTGCTTGCAACAGTGTTTCATTGGAGCTTACCGAAGGTTCGCATTGATGATAAGAAAGACTAAAAGGAGTGGGTTTATATGAGAGATATAACTGAGTTGATTAAAATTATTAAGAAAACGGTAGATAGTCACCAACTTGAAAATGAAGGGGAATATAAAAGATTTTTGTGGCAAAATGAAGAAAACAACAGGAAAATGGGACTAAACGAATATGGATGTGCCGATGCTGCCAATATTTTATATACCATAAACGAGTTCCCGAAAGACCATAAGGTGCGTGAAGGGTTTGTAAAGACTCTTCAGTCGATGCAAAATCCTGAGACGGGACTTTTTGAAGAAAATACTCACCACTTTATCCATACAACTGCCCACTGTACGGCAGCCCTTGAACTTTTTGATGCGTTGCCCCTTTATAAATTTAGGGGATTTGAAAAACTAAAGTCACCCAAAACGTTAGAGGAGTTTTTAGAAAACCTTAACTGGGCAGAGCATCCATGGCCGGAATCGCATAAGGGTGCTGGGATATATGCTGCAATGAAGCTAAATAACGAAACCGATAAAGAATGGGAAGACACATACTTTAAGTGGTTATGGGATAATGCTGACCCTGAATTTGGATTTTGGAAAAAGGGAGTTATCGGAAACACTTCTGCTAAAATGTATACATATATGGGGTCGGGTTTTCATTATATGTTTAATATTGAATATGCAAAAATGCCGATAAGATACCCTGAAAAAATTATTGATACTTGTATAGATATATTTAATAATGAAGATATCAAAAACGGCGACGGCACATATAATATAGGTTTTCTTGAAATAGACTTAATATATTGTATAAACCGGTCCTTAAGACAAAGCGGTTATAGACGGGATGACTGTATCGGAGTTATGAGAAAATTCGCGAAGGAGTTTATTGATTGGTTATATTCACTGGAACATGAAACTCATGACGGATTTAATGATCTTCATATGCTTTTTGGAACGACCTGCGTGTTGGCAGAGTTACAAACAGCACTTCCCGGTGAAATAATTACCGATAAACCGCTGCGACTTGTACTTGATAGGCGTCCATTTATTTAAAAAATGTCAAAAATCGACTAAAAAGTTAAAAAAGGTATTGACAAAACTCAAAATTTTAGTATAATAGGTATGTATCTCTGTGAAGCCACCGGAATTTTTAAGACCGGCGGTGAAGAGGTCTCCGGAGAATCTCAAGTTTTTGAGTGCCGAAGGTGCAAGGCTAAGTTTTAGCCGAATCTCTCAGGCAAAAGGACGGATGGTAATACTAAAATATAGTTTTACTTTTGTCATTTCCGGAGCCACTGAAAAATCAGTGGCTTTTTCTAATGCCAAAAAGGCAAAAAATCAAATTATCTTTTGGGAGGAAGAAAGATGGAAAGTTTATTAAAAAGCGTGCAGACAATTAACGGGTATTTGTCGGACTACATACTTGTTATCTTGCTGATTGGTGTGGGATTATTCTACACAATCAAAACAAGATTTGTACAGGTAAGATGTTTTGGCGAAGGTATGAAAAAGGTGTTTGGTAAAATCAAATTCCGCGGCGGCACAGATGGTGAGGGCTTGAGTTCATTCCAGGCACTTGCAACTGCAATTGCAGCCCAAGTCGGAACCGGTAACATCGTTGGTGCGTCGGGTGCTATCCTAACCGGTGGTCCGGGTGCGATTTTCTGGATGTGGATTATTGCATTCTTAGGCATGGCAACAATTTATGCAGAAGCGGTTTTAGCACAGGATACAAAGAAAATCGCTGCTGATGGAACCGTTCTTGGTGGCCCTGTTTACTACATAAAAAAAGCATTTTCGGGTAAGTTTGGAACATTTTTAGCAGTATTCTTTGCTATTGCAATTACCCTTGCATTAGGCTTTATGGGTTCAATGGTTCAATCAAACTCAATCGCCGGTGCCATTGAGAATGTAATCGACCCGAATAAGCAAAACATACTTTTTACAATCGGTGGTTTTGATGTATCTATTGCGGCGTTCGTAGTAGGACTTATTGTTGCAGTGGTTTCTGCATTTATCTTCATCG
>JAZULN010000006.1:0-12954 GCA_045603125.1 Clostridia bacterium
CAAGGAGTTGCCCTTAACCCTTGTCTTCCTAAGACCGCTTGGCCTCCGACTTATATAGACTAAAAAATCCGCTTCTTTTATTTTGGGGCGGTTTTTTATAAGGAGAAATATATGCAAAACATACAATGGTATCCGGGGCATATGGCAAAAACCCGCCGTATGATAGAGGAAAATCTAAAACTTATCGATGTTGTTGTGGAAATTTTAGACGCAAGAATTCCTTTTTCCGGCAGAAATACTAACTTTGACGATATTATAAAATCAAAGCCAAGGCTGATTTTAATGAATAAATTCGACCTGGCTGATAAGGAAGTAACAAACCAATGGATTCGACACTTTGAAAAGCAAGGCATCAAGGTAATACCAATCAGCTGTTCCACAGGCTATGGTGTAAATAAAGTTATAACTGAAGCGAAGACTGTGATTTCAGATAGAATCCAAAAAGATAAGGAAAAAGGATTGACCAGAAGCTTAAAGCTTATGATGGTGGGAATCCCAAATGTGGGAAAATCCACCCTCATAAACCGTCTTGCCGGAAAAGCAAGTACAATAACCGGTGACCGCCCCGGTGTAACCCGTGGAAAACAATGGATTCGCATAAAAGACGGTGTGGAGCTTTTAGACACACCCGGTATACTTCCGCCTAAATTTGAAGATGAAAAGGTGGCAAAAAACCTTGCCTACACCGGTGCTATTAAAGATAACATCATAAATATCGAGCTGCTTTCCTATTCGCTCCTGGAATATTTAAGAGACAACTACCCTACCGAGTTAATGAGCCGCTATAAGTTAGATAGCATTGAAGGTATGGAAGGTTATGAAATTCTCGAATATATAGGAAAAAAACGTGGATTTATAATATCGGGCGGCGAAATCGACACAGAACGTACAGCAAACATGCTTATGGACGAACTTCGCTCTGCAAAAATCGGAAATATTACCCTTGAAAAGGTAAAAGAAGGTTAAAAAAATAACGGTGCTTTTGCACCGTTATGTAATTACTCAACTATAAATCTTTCAAGTTCTGAAAGGAATTTATCACAATCGTCGCTATGAACTTCAACCTTTATAGGCTTTGATAAATTAAGACTGAATATTCCCATGATAGACTTAGCGTCTACAACATATCTTCCCGATGTAAGGTCAACATCAAAGTCATATCTTGATACGATATTTACGAAATCCTTTACGTCGTTGATTGAGTTAAGCATTAAGAAAAATGTTTTCATTATAAAATCCTCCCTAAATTTATTTTCTTATATATCATACAACTTTTTTTTAAATAAGTCAAGTGATAAAAAGAAATTTAATCCAATTTTAACATATATTTTAAAAAAGGAGCAACCCTATGAAGAAAGTTGCATTTTACACATTAGGCTGCAAGGTTAATCAATACGAAACCGAAGCAATGACCGAACTATTTAAAAATGACGGATATGAAATCACTCATTTTGAGGATTTTTCAGATATATATATTATAAACACATGCACCGTAACCTCTATGAGCGACAGAAAATCCAGACAGATTATCCGCCGTGCCAAAAAGAAAAATCCCGACGCAATTATCGTAGTGACCGGTTGCTATGCACAAACCGCACCTGATGATGTTTTAAAAATCGACGGGGTTAATATGGTTTTAGGTACAAACGAACGGCATAGGATTGTTGAACTCACAAAAAATCTTTTATCAGACTCAAAACAAAAGGAAGTTTATAATATAATGAACTCCCACGAATTTGAAGAGTTATCTATCTCCTCATACTCCGAGCGAACACGGGCTTTTATTAAAATTCAGGAAGGGTGCAATCAGTTTTGTTCCTATTGCATTATTCCCTATGCGCGCGGTCCTATAAGAAGCCGTGACCCAAAAAGTGTAATTGATGAGATAACAACACTTTCTAAAAACGGATTTACCGAAGTGGTTTTAACCGGAATCCACGTTGCATCATACGGTAAAGATCTTTTGGATATGGATTTAGGCAAGCTTTTAGTAATGGTAAATGACATAGACGGAATAAAAAGAATAAGGCTAAGTTCCATTGAGCCGATGACTCTAAACGAGAGCTTTATAAAAGCAATACTTCCCTGCAAAAAGCTTTGTCATCACTTCCACTTATCTCTGCAAAGCGGCTCGGACGCCACTTTAAAGAGAATGAACAGAAAATATACAACCGAAGAATACAAATCAGTTGTAGCCGGTCTTCGCACCGCATACCCCGATGTTGCAATCACAACCGATATTATGGTAGGATTTCCAGGCGAAACTGACGAGGAATTTGACCAAACCGTTGAATTTGTAAAAAGCATAAAATTTGCAGATGCCCACATATTTCAATATTCACCGAGAAAGGGTACTGTTGCCGCAAGGCGGCCAGACCAAATTTCTCCTAAAATTAAGGAATCAAGAAGTAAGGTACTTTTAGAAATTACCGAAAAAAACCGAAAAGAATTTTTGGAATCCTTTATTGGAAAAACATTGGAAGTTTTGTTTGAACAACCAACTAACGACGGCTTTTTTGAAGGAAAAACCGACAACTACATCACCGTTTGTGTACCATACGAGGAAAATCTTTCAGGGAAGTTCTTTGAGGTTAAAGCAGAAATGATAAAAGGCGAAAGAATTTACGGAAAAATTATAAAATAAAGGAAGAAACATTTTAAGTTTCTTCCTTTATTTTTCTTTAAAATATTCTACTATATTTTCTGCGGTTTTCTCATCTATCCCTGAATTCTTTAGTTCCTCTTTTGAGGAAAGGGAGATCGCATCAATACTTCCAAATTTTTCAAGCAAAATTTTTCTCTTTTTCTCTCCGACCCCTACAATGTTATCTAGTTCTGATCGAATTAAAGCCTCAGTTCTTAACTTTCGGTGATAGGAGATTGCGTAGCGGTGGACTTCATCCTGAATATTTGTTATAAAGTTAAAAAGGCTTGATGTCATCTTGATTTCAACCTCACTATCTCCATCAAGAAGTCCTCTTGTTTTATGCTTATCATTTTTAACCATACCAAAAACAGGGACACTAAAATCTATTTCTTCAAGCATGCTTTTAACCGCATTTATATGTCCCTTTCCACCATCCACAAAAATCACATCAGGAAGGGGTAAAAACTTGAGGTCTGCTTCTTTTATCTGGCCATTTGAAAGCATTTCTTCTTCCTCCAGGGCATTTAAAAACCGCCTATATATGACTTCTCTCATTGCACTATAGTCATCCGGCCCTTCAAAAGATTTAATTTTAAATTTCCGGTAGGCACTCTTTAGTGGTTTGCCGTTTTTAAATACAACCATCCCGGCAACATTATTCGTCCCCGATATGTTTGAAATATCATACGCCTCAATTCTATTTACAGGCTTTACCAAGCCAAGAATTTTTGCAAGTTCATCCCCTTTGTTAAACCTTTCTTCCTCACGCTGCTTCAAAGCCTTATATTTAGCTATTGATTGCTCAACATTTTTCCGGGCTAATTTCATTAAATCCGCTTTTTTACCCCTTTGAGGCGCTATAATGCTAACCTTTTTACCTTTAAGATCGGTTAACCATTGGGAAATCAACTCTCTATCCTCAATCTCAGTACCAATTAAAATTTCTTGGGGGATGACCAAGGCCCGACTATAAAACTGCTTTATATATTCTAAAAGTGCTAAAGACCTATCCTCGGCATCATCAAGCCTGAAGCTTTCTCTCCCCATAATTTTACCCAAACGGACAAAAAAAATCTCAACAAATGCCTTATTATCAAATACCTCTACATCAATTACATCCTGGTCGTTTTGTTTATCAGAATTTACAATCCTCTGCTTTTCATCGAGAGTTTTTATGGCTTTTATACGATCCCTTAGAATTGCTGCCTTTTCAAATTCCATTTCCTCCGACAAAGCCATCATCTTTTCGGTCATATCTTTTATCAGTTTATCATGACCGCCGGCTAAAAAGTCACAAATATCCTCAAAAATACTTCTATATTCCTCTTTTGAAATCTCACCGGTACATGGTGCTATACAATTTTTTATATGAAAATTCAGACATGGTCTGCCTTTTCCGATATCCTCAGGAAATTTTCTTGTGCAAAGTGGGGGTTTAAATATTTTTTGGATAACATCAAGATTATTTTTAACAGTTCCCATTCCAATATACGGTCCAAAATACTTTGCCCCATCATTCCTTAGAGTCCTGGTTGATTGGACAGTTGGGTAATCTTTTTGCATATTTACCTTAATATAAGGATAAGTTTTGTCGTCCTTTAAAAGTATATTATATTTCGGGCGATATTTTTTTATTAAATTGCACTCTAAAACCAGGGCCTCCATTTCGGTCCCTGTCACTATATATTCAAAATAACTGATTTTCGATACCATTGCCCGAACCTTTGGCGTATGTTTTTCACTTCCTCGAAAATACTGTCTAACTCTGTTTTTCAGGATTTTCGCCTTGCCAACATATATCACCGTATCTTTCGAATCGTGCATAATATAAACACCTGGTTGATCGGGCAAATTCTTTAATTCTTCTTCTAAATTAAACATACTAATACCTTTATTTCTTACAAAAATAACTCTACAAATTTATGTAGAGTTATTACTTATACTTTCAGGATTTTAAAAACTTTTGCCTTAAATTATTCGGTGAAATTCAAGTCAATAAGCGCAACCAATGCAGTCACAGCTTCTTCTTCGTCAATACCGTCAGCAACAATATTTATTGTAGTGCCCTTAGTGATTCCTAAAGATAGAACACCCAACAAACTCTTTGCATTCACTTTTCTTTCTTCTTTTTCAACCCAAATGCTTGACTTGAATTCATTTGCCTTTTGAATGAAAAATGTAGCCGGTCTTGCATGTAGTCCTACTTGGTTATGCACTACTACCTCTTTTGAAAACATAATGTTATCCTCCTGATTTCGAATAAATACGAATTGTTTATAATACACAAATAAATCAAATTTACAAAAAGTGTAAACTACAAACTATTATACACTATATAGTATATAATACATATTTTTTTCGATATCGTCAAGAGTTTTTAAAACATCAGCAGCCAAATTCAAAATTTTTAGTAAGATTACCCGATATTTTGAAGTTTTATTCGCCTTTTTCCGTCATTTCAACCACTTTATCCTTTTTAGGCATCATTTTTTCTCTGATCTGCTTTTCGATGTCCGCGGTGAAATCCTGGTTATCCACCATATATTTCCTTACATTATCTCTACCCTGTCCAAGTCTTTCGCCCTTATAAGAGAACCACGCACCACTTTTTTGGATAATGTCTAAATTAACAGCAACATCTAGGATATTTCCTTCCTTGGAGATTCCCTGACCGTACAATATATCAAATTCTGCTTCCTTAAAAGGCGGTGCAACCTTATTTTTAACAACCTTAACCCTGGTCTTATTTCCAATGAATTCTGTGCCGTTTTTGATTGCCTCAAGACGACGAACATCCAATCTTACAGAAGAGAAATATTTAAGTGCCTTTCCGCCCGGTGTAGTTTCAGGATTTCCGTAGATTACACCAACTTTTTCTCTTAATTGGTTAATGAAAATTACCGTTGTACCCGCCTTTGATGTAATACCTGTTAGTTTTCTTAGAGCCTGCGACATCAATCTTGCAAGCAAACCTACATGAGAATCACCCATCTCACCATCGATTTCCGCTTTCGGAACAAGTGCTGCAACAGAGTCTATAACGATTACATCCAAAGCTCCACTTCTTACCAGCGCCTCAACGATTTCTAAGGCTTGTTCACCCGTATCAGGTTGAGCAACGATTAAATCGTCAATATCAACGCCCAGGTTCTTTGCATATTCAGGGTCGAGTGCATGTTCGGCATCAATAAACGCTGCCTCTCCGCCGCGTTTTTGCGCTTCTGCAACGATATGCAATGCAACGGTTGTTTTACCCGAAGATTCAGGCCCATAAATTTCTACAACTCTTCCCTTAGGTATTCCGCCCACTCCCAATGCCATATCAAGAGTCATTGAGCCTGTTGGGATTACGTCTACATTAACGGCTGTTGCCTGACCGAGCTTCATAATACTTCCCTTGCCGTATTGCTTTTCTATAATATCAAAAACCGCACCTAGTGCCTTCTTTTTTTCTTCATTTACAACCTTTACTTCATTCTCTGCCATTTTTCGTTCCTTTCCGTTTTTATACAAAACATTTGTTCTATATCTATTATACAATGAAAGTTTAAAAAAAACAAGTCTTTTTTTGAAAATTTTTGAAATTTTTTATAAAAAAATCCGAAATGCATACGCAATTCGGATTTTGAGTTTCTAAAAAGTTTTCTTTTTGCGGTCTGGACATTTTTTTGAGAGTCCTATTATTTAATCATACTTGCAACTTCGTCTGCAAAGTTTTCTTCTTTCTTTTCTAAGCCTTCGCCCTTTTCAAATCTTGTGAAGTTTACAAGTTTAACTCCCTTAGTTTCAAGGTACTTTTCAACTTTGAAATCGCCGTCTTTAACGAATTCTTGTTGTAATAAGCAGTTTTGTTCATAGAACTTGTTGATCTTACCGCCAACCATCTTTTCGATGATTGCGTCCGGCTTTGATGCGTTCTTTGGATCTTCCTTGATTTGTGCGATGATAATGTGCTTTTCCTTTTCTACGTCTTCAGCTGGAACAACGTCCTTTGAAACGTATAAAGGATTGATAGCAGCAACTTGCATTGCAACGTCACGAGCAGCTTCGTACTTATCATCTGTGTCAAGTGCAGTTTCAGTTTCTACGATAACACCGATTCTGCCGCCACCGTGGATATATGAGCAAACATTACCTTCAACACGTGCAAATCTTCTGATGCTCATGTTTTCACCAATCTTTGCGATTAGAGCTGTAAGCTTTTCGCCTACTGTTTCTGCTTCGTAAGTAAGAGCCTTTAGAGCTTCAACATCTGCCGGATTCTTTTCAGCAACAATTTTTGCAGTATTGTTAACGAATGTCATAAATTCGTCGTTCTTTGCAACGAAGTCTGTTTCTGAGTTAACTTCGATCATTGCAGCAACCTTTTTGTCGTCTGACATATAGATTGTAACGATACCTTCTGATGCTATTCTTCCTGCCTTCTTAGCAGCGGTAGCTAAACCCTTTTCTCTTAAGAATTCAACTGCCTTGTCCATATCACCATCGGTTTCGGTTAATGCCTTTTTACAATCCATCATACCGCAACCTGTTATTTCTCTTAATTCTTTTACATTTTGTGCTGTAAATGCCATAATAGTTTCCTCCATCTTCAATATAAATAAACGGCAGTCCCAGAGTCTTACGACTAAAGACTGCCGCAAACTTTTTTAACGGTCTTTAATTATTCTTCTACAGTTTCTTCAACTTCTTCTTCGATTTGGCTAACTGCATCTTCGCCCTGACGGCCTTCGATGATAGCGTTTGCCATTGTTGCAGCGATTAGCTTTACTGCACGGATAGCGTCGTCGTTACCAGGAATTACGTAATCTACTTCTTCCGGATCACAGTTAGTATCAACAATAGCAACTACAGGAATACCTAACTTCTTAGCTTCTGCAATAGCAATCTTTTCTTTTCTGGGGTCTACTACAAACATAGCGCCCGGAAGCTTCTTCATATCCTTGATACCGCCAAGGTACTTTTCAAGCTTATCTCTTTGACCCTTTAAGTTGATAACTTCCTTCTTTGGAAGTAGTTCAAATGTGCCTTCTTCTTCCATTTTATTGATTTGAGCAAGTCTTTCAATTCTCTTTTGGATGGTCTTAAAGTTTGTCATCATACCGCCAAGCCATCTAGCATTAACATAGTACATGCCAACTCTTTCAGCTTCTTCCTTGTTTGAATCCTGAGCTTGCTTCTTTGTACCTACAAACAGGATATCTTCGCCTGCAGCTGCGATATCTCTGATGAAGTAGTAAGCTTCTTCAACCTTCTTCACTGTTTTTTGAAGGTCAATGATGTAGATACCATTTCTTTCTGTGAAGATGTACTCAGCCATTTTAGGGTTCCATCTTCTTGTTTGGTGACCGAAGTGAACACCGGCCTCCAAAAGTTGTTTCATTGAAATTACGTTTGACATTTTTTATTCCTCCTTGTTTTTAATTATCCTCCACCCTTGTCATCTCTTTTGGGAACTAATTTTAGCAACACCCAAAAAATCCAAAGATGTGTGTAATGTCATACCCGAAAATTATAACATAACTTTTTTTAAAAATCAAGTATTTTTTGAAAATTTTTCTTAATTTTTTACACATTCTTCCTTATTTTTTCATCATCTTATTTGTTTTATACCATTCCCCTACCTTGACTTTAAAAAAAGAGTGGGAAATTTCCCACTCTTTTTAAAAATCAATTATTTTACAATAAGTGATGTTTCAAAGGCATTTGGATTATCAATAGCGTCTTGTGTGCCATAGTTCCAGATAAATGCCTTAACAGTTGTGCCTGACGCTAATGCATCATCAAACATATGGCTGTCTACACTTGCTACACCGTCAACAACATCTACAGGAGCACTCTTTACAGCTGTCAAAGCTTTGCCTGTATATGCTGCCAATACGAAGAAGATTTTTTCCGCAGTAGAATCAACAACTGTAGCGTCTAGCATTACATAACCGCTATCTTCTATTAAACTAAATGCAGAAATCTTTTCAGATGCTGCTGTAACTTCGATGTTGATACCCTTTGCAATATCATAATCTTCAGATACTGCAACGATTGTGTATGTGCCAACTGCAACTGTATCTGCAATTGTAACTGTAGCCTCTGTAGTATCAGCATTTGGTGTTACGGTAATTCCTTCTACAATATTCTTTCTGGTTGTATCAAAAGCTACCCATGTGAAGTTTTGACCTAATGTGCCTTCTCCACCTAACTGGTTTACAACACTTGCTTCTAATGTTACAGTTTCACCTGTCTTTAGCGATGTCTGACCAGCCTTTACAGTGTTCTTAATATCATATACAACTTCTTCTGCAAGATAGATTGCGTCATCTACTGAGAAGTCTATATCAAATGCTGCACCTGATAGTGTACCGCCTGCAAAACCAAATGTTAAGAAATGCTTTCCACTATTTTCATCGAAGTTAGTACCTACAGGAATAGTAAAGATGTAATCTTTATATTCACTTGTTAAAACATAACCGTCTGAATGTGATGGAGTTTCGATAGGCCAGTTATGAGTTGTACCGGTACCTGTTTCGTTATGGATAACTGCATTGATAGCTGCAGCTTCACCATTTGTAGATGCATCCTTTGCTCTTACCTTAAATAGATATGATTTACCAATTTCAAACTTGTTATGTGATTCAGTATTGCTAAGTTTATTGGTAATCCAACCGTTCATACCGTTATATGCATCGTATGATAAATCAGCTGTTACATAAAAATTATATACAGGATCGTTATCCTTGTTGATATTAAGCTTATCTGTATTACGTTGAATCACTTTGTTTGCTATATTTTCACCGTAGATTGTTTCATAAATGTTTACCGGTGCTGCCTTTACCTGATAATCGTTATAATAGTCGTCTGCAATAACTCTGATTGACTGGCCCTTAGCCATTCCATACTTATCAGATACTGCAACAACATCGTATCTGCCTGTTGGAACAGTATCTCCCGGTGTTACTGTAGCTTTTTTAGTTGATGCATCAACGCTTACTGTAAATCCATCGATAAATTCTTTTCTATCAGTATCCATTACATACCAGTCAAAATCCTGCACAAGATAACCTTCAGAACCGATCTGGTTTACAACGCTTGCCTCAAATGTTGCAGAGTTGCCAGTTTGGAGCTTTTCAGGACCTGAAACCTTTTCAAATTTAACATCATGAGCCTTTTCTTCTGCAAAGTAAACCTTACCTGATGTTGATGTATCAACTGAGAATGATTCGCCAACCTCATTATCCTGAAGGAAACCAACTGTTATAGCATTATTTGAAGCTATATTAAAGTCAGGATCAATCTCAAATGTAAAACCATAAGTTTTATAATCACCTGTTAAATATATACCTTCTGCACCGTATTCCTTTGACCATGTGCGTGTTACTTCTGTTTCATTTGAAATAGATGCATTTATATGAACAGGTGTTTCATCTGGATAGTTATCCTTAATATCTAATTTCAAAACATATGTCTTTTGTTTATCAAACTGGAACCATGCAATATTAGCACTCGGTTTCCAAGGGCATAACGAAAGACCTGCAACACCAGCGCCCGGCATAACATCCGTCGAAAGTGTTTCATAAACTTTCATAGTTTTTGGATAGTAACAATTCGAACTTCCCCAAGTTTTTCCTTCTAGTTCTTTGTCTGAATCAATATGAGGACTTAAATTTCTGTTAGTGCTATTTTGGAATTCTCTTTCAGGGGTCTGATTATAATACCCTAAAAGGTTATCATCAATTGCTCCAGCAACATAGTCCTTATAGTAGTTTTCGTCATATACCTTAATTTCCTGACCCTTAGCCATATCATACTTTTCAGAATATGCAACTACTGCATATGTGCCGCTAGGAACTGTATCACCTACTGTTACAGTTGCCTTTTGACTTTAAGCATCTGTTTCAATGGTAAAGCCTGAAATTTCTTCACTTCTTGATTCATCTAAAACAAGCCATTCTACGTTTTGGTCAAGATAACCTTCAGAGTCAATCTGGTTTACAATGCTTGATTCAAATGTTGCAGTGTCTCCTGCAAAAAGACCTTTATCTTCAGAAGTTTTTGTGTTCTTAATGTTATATGCCACTTCTTCTGCGAAGTAAACTTTACCTTTTGCTGATGTATCAAAGGAAATTGATTCTCCTTCCGCTACAGGTGCCATAAAACCAGCTGTAATTGCGTTTGTTGTTGTGTTGTCAAAACTATCCGGCAAATCAAATGTTCCGGCATATGTTTTATATTCACCCGTTACTGTGAAACCTTCCGCGCCGTATTCTTTTGACCATGCTCTTGACTGTACATTTTCATTCCATACACAGAAGTTTAATTTCGGTGCAGTTTCATCAGGCTTGTTATCCTTGATGTCCATTTTTAATACATAATTTTTGGTGTTATCCATCTGGAAATATGAAACCGTTCCGGCTTTATTCCACGAAATATATGTAGCACCGGCAATACCATCCAAAGTTTCAATAGCCTCAAAAGTTTTGAGAGCTCTTGGGCTATTACTGTCAGCTGTACCCCATCCGTCTTTAGCATCATAATCCGGGTCGGTGTTTACACTTGTGTTGTTTCTTGATGCTGCGTACCAGCCTCTTTCACCGGCTCTATATGTACCGTCGTTATTCATAGGTCCCTTCATAAGAGATTCCGGCATTTCACCAACAACATAGTCGGCATAGTTTCTCTCCCCATTTTCCGAAGTATCCTCAGCAATAGCGGTTATGTTAATAGTTCCCGTAATCAGTGCACTTATCATAGCCAAAGATATGATTCTTTTAAATTTCATTTTCTTTTCCTCCTTATTATTTACACCCGTTTCTATTCTATTTTCATAAATTATAAATTTCATACCATAACATAAAAGTTTTCTCATGTTAGTTTTTTGTATTTAACATACCTTCGCACACACTTTTATGCACCCTAACCAACAGCAAGTCCGTCTTTTTTTTCACATTTTGCACAAAACATCATTATTTTTCGCCCAGTTCTATACAAAACATACACTTTATGTCAGACAAATTCCTCTTTTACATTATTAATTATAACATATATGTTACAAAAAATAAATTGACATTTCATACTATTATATGTTATAATCATACTATCAAAATGATTATAAATCCCACCTTTACCAATTAAAGGCAACACGCAACTTACAAATATTCCGAAAAATAGTACAAAATTATTAAATAATCAATAAATTTTATTACGTTTTAATTAAATTTTACCAAAAAAGTTTTTACAAGTCAATTAACTCGATTGACAACAAATAGGACAATTTTGACCTTATCTTCCAATCTTTTTATACTTTAACTGTTGCTTTCAGGGAACATGTTACAACTATTTATCATGATATTTCAAAAAAGGAGAAAACAAAATGTCATCTTTTTACTCAGTAAATTACGACCATAACGACCCCTACCACGTAATGCATCTTGGCTATAAGGACTTAACCATAAATGCCACATGGGGTCCGTCTTCCAGAGATGAATGTATTCTTCAATACATTTTAAGCGGGTCAGGTTCATTAAACGGAAAGCCCCTAAAACCAGGGCAAGGGTTTTACATTCCGGCAAATAAGATATATGAATTTCATTATAACAAAAGTGAACCATGGCACTACTTCTGGATTCTCGTATCCTCCGATTTAGCAAAAAACTATGTCGAACCGCTTCTTGACATAAACGAAGATGGTATATTTTCATTTGATTTTAAAAACGAAATTCCAAAGTTCTATTTCAGTTCAACCGACGGGAAATCCTTGCTTACACACATCGAAGGCCTCGCTATATTCTTTTCACTTATGTCCATGCACCAACGGTCAAAGGGTGTTTATTCCAGCTTACAAATCAATAACATTCAGCGTGCGAAAAATTATATTAAAAATAACCTGAGCCAAAAAATAACAGTAAAAAAAGTGGCCGATTCAATTAATGTAAACGACCGATACCTTTATAATCTCTTTGTGAAATACGAAAATATCACTCCAAAGGAATATATGGACAAAGAAAAAATCACCTCAGCAAAAAAACTTTTAGAACTCACTGACTTATCTATTTCGGAGATTGCAAGAGCTACGGGGTATGATGATGTCTGCAACTTTTCAAAATTCTTTTCAAAACACGCCGGTCTATCCCCCACACAATATAGAAACTCTCCACAGAATACTGAAGAATAAAAAAAGAGCTGTAAAATTTTACAGTGAAGCGATATAATGATGGTAGACACTAAAAAAGTGTCTACCATCATTTTTTGTGATATAATAAAGAAAAGGAGAGGATTTAATAATGGGAAGACCTAAAGGCGGGAAAAATATTAGT
>JAZULN010000007.1:0-29088 GCA_045603125.1 Clostridia bacterium
GGCTGGTCAAACCACTAGTTTACTAGTGGTTATGATTATGCAGAAATTCCATTAAACCCATAATGGGTTGTTGGGGACTCCAACCCCTCTGGATGTTGATACATAATTCTTTGTAGGGGACGGCCTCCGGACGTCCCGAATAAAACAGCCTTCCCCTTAAGGGGAAGCCATGCGTGGAATTGTAGGGGACGGCCTCCGGACGTCTCGTTTTCGGAACGGCTAAATCCAAACTCTGCCATCTTAAAATTTCATATCGCTCGTGCATTTTAACAAAAATGAAATATGAAATTAGGGCATAATGCCACATTTACGAAATATCGGATTTATGGTATAATTAATGCGTATAATTATATAATTTTCACATTGTAGGGAGGAAAACAACATGAAAAAAAGAATTATTTCATTTTTGCTGGGGATAGCTACGGCTTTGAGCCTAATGCCGTCCTCTATTGCATATGAAACCAATACCGAGGAGAATTCATTTAAGGATTTGCCAATGAGCCATTGGGCATATCAGGATATTTATGAATTGAAGGAAAGGGGTGCAATCTCCGGCGTAACTGCTGAAACCTTCAATCCAGACGGTAACATCACAAGAGAGCAGTTTTTAAAAATTATAATCAATGCTTTTGGAATTAAAAAGCAAAATGTGAACATTGAATTTAAAGATGTAAAAAAGAATTCGTGGTATGAGGAATTTGTAAAAACCGGAATTGCGGGAGGAATTGTGAAAGGTCAAAGTGCCGAGGAGTTTGGTGTTGGTAAAAACATTTCCCGCCAAGATGTTTGCCTGATCCTCTCAAGAGTTATGGGTCTTGACATTGACGATGAAAGTTATATGAGTTTTGCAGACCAAGACAGTATTGCAGGTTATGCTAAAAATGCGGTGTCAAAACTTGTTAAAAGCTCAATTATATCTGGCTTTTCTGATAACACATTCAGAGGAAGTGCGCCGTGTACAAGAGCTCAAGCATCAAAAATCATTATGAACGCACTAAGAGAAGAGGAAAAGTTCTACGACGGTGCAAGAACTATTGTATTTATGGGCGACAGTTTGACAAATGCTGCCGAATATGCAATCTATGTAAATGCATTTTTAAAGACAAGATTCCCGAATGAAAAAATCAAGGTTGTATATGCCGGCACTGACGGTGAAAGAGCGGTAGATATGCTAAAAAGATATCAGTCGGACGTAATTGACCAGGGTGCAACCGAGGCTTACATTTTATTCGGAGCTAATGATATAAACCGTGGTCTTTATCCGACGGGTGATGAGTCGGGACGTGAAGCGGCTATAAGCAATTCGACTGAAAATATCGAAAAAATAGTTACGATGCTAAAGGCGGACGGAATAAAAAAGATCACAGTACTCACTCCTCCTGTTATGGACGAGCGTCAATATGCGGGTGCATCGGCTAAAAACTATGAAGGTGTGTCAAAAGGCTTGAGAAGACTTGCAGACAATTATATCGCCGTTGCGAAAAAACATAAGGTAAATTATGTTGATTTAACTGATATCACAGGCGAAATTTTAGAGGCTAAAAAAGACACAGGTGCAGTAGAAATTTATAAGACCGACAGAATCCATCCGAACCGAATGGGACACTTTGTTATGGCGAGCCAGATTATAAAGACTCAGTATAAAAACAATGGCGTGGTTGCATCGGTTGACGTGAAGTTGGATTTAAATGATGTATTTTCAAACAATGCTACAGTGTCCGACTTAAAAGTTGACGAAAACGGAGTTATCAGTTATACATACACCGCAAAGGCATTACCGATGGGACTTGATGAGGCGAACATCACCGAGGCAGTTGCAGGAAACGGTTATGGTGACGCTGAGGCAAGATATGGTGAATTTATTAACTTTACCGACACTATGAACCGTGAAATTATAAAGGTTTCGGGGTTAGAAGGAGAAGAAAGTTATGATATTGCCTTTGACGGCGAGGTTATCGGTACATTTACAGCGGAAGAGCTAACTGCGGGCGTGAATATCGCGACGCTTGAGAAGAACCCAGGTCAAATTAAGGCTAAGGCTGTGATTGATATGTATATGAAGGACTACTGGGACTTGGTAAAGGTAAGAAGATGTTATTCAAGATTTGCCATTTTAAAGAAAAATGGAATGTATGGTGCGTCGAGAGAAATGATTGCGTCATGGATAAACGAAAATTATCCGGAAGGTCACGCTCAGAGAGCGTACTGGACAAGCTTCCTGGATTTATACGGGGACTACGATATGTATAAGGCAAAGTGGGATAAGATTGACCGTGATGCCCATAAGATTGCAACACCGGGAACTCATAAGGTTACCATTACACCGGTAGCGGAAGTAGAGACTCCGGAAACTGAGGAAGTCACTGAAACAACAGAAGAATAAATAAAAAATCACCCTTTTTAAAAAAGGGTGATTTTTTTAGTATGATTTATTTGTTTTTGTTTTCTGCGTGTCTTTCCATAAGCTTTTTGATTCGGGTTACCGGCATTAATAGTTGGCTGATGGTTTCGTCGTGGTTTAGAGTATCGATAAGGAGTGAGATATACTTTGACATATCAACTTCTGAATACCAGGCTCTGTCTTTTAAGCCAGGCATGCGGTAAACAAGGTTTGTTGTAAATACCTGATTGATTTCGCCGTTTTTATATGCTTCGTCAAATTTTTCAAGGCCGTTACAGAAAAGACCGAATGCGGTGAATATAAAGATTCTCTTTGCGCCTTGTTCTTTTAATTTTTTACCAATATCAAGCACGGATTCACCACTTGAAATCATATCGTCAACAACGATAACGTCTTTGCCTTTAACGCTTCTTCCGAGGTATACATGTTCTTCGATTGGGTTTTTGCCGTTTACGATAACGGCGTAGTTACGTCTTTTATAGAACATTCCAAGGTCGATGCCCAAAACTGATGAATAATACATACATCTGTTCATTCCGCCTTCGTCGGGTGAAATTACGATAGTATCTTCTTTGTCAAAGGAAATATCCGGAACTTTTTTAGTTAAGGTTTTAAGCATTTGATAGGTTGTCTGAACATCATCAAAACCTGTTAATGGAATTGCGTTTTGAACTCTTGCATCATGTGCATCAAATGTGATGATGTTAGATACACCCATACCTGCCAATTCCTGGAGTGCCAAAGCGCAGTCGAGAGATTCTCTTGCGGTTCTTCTGTGTTGTCTGCCCTCATATAGCATCGGCATAACCACGGTGATTCTTCTTGCCTTACCGCTTGCTGCTGCAATTATTCTCTTTAAGTCCTGATAGTGGTCATCAGGGCTCATGCGATTTTCGTTTTCGTACATTTTATATGTAACACCGTGATTGAACATATCGCAGATGACAAACAGGTCGTGGCCTCTTACAGATTCGTTGATTACACACTTTGCTTCGCCTGTACCGAAACGTGGGCAAGTGATATGAGTAATGTATGTGTCAACATCTTCATAATCGCTTCTGAACTGCTTTAAGTACATATCGATTTTTGCGGTAATCTCTTCGCAACCACGCATGCTGATAATACTTAACTTTCCAAAAGTTTCCTTCTTTTCCATATTCGTATACTCCTTTTTATTTTAAAAATATTTCCCTATACTATTTATAACATAATATGTCGTTTTTTGCAACCTTTTATTTGGTGATAAGTAAAATTTTATTAAATAATAATAATATAAGTTGAATAAAGATAAAAATTATAAGCAATTTTTTTGAAATCGGGAAGGTGTTGGGTTCATAAATTATTCACAAAATATATAAACTTTTTTAATTGACTTTTTGACCTTTGAGGTTTATAATATAATCAAAGGTCAGGGAAGGTCAGAAATGGAGGCGACTTAAATGGTGATGAGTGACAGGATTGAAGCTTTTATAATAGAGCTTTTAAAAGACGCAGAGATAGACGGACTTGAAATTGGCAGAAATGAGCTGGCGGGAGTGTTTAACTGTGTGCCGTCGCAGATAAACTATGTAATAAAGACCCGGTTTAATCCGGAACGGGGATATATAATAGAGTCAAGACGTGGCGGCGGCGGATATATTAAAATTAAACGTAAAATAAGCGAGGATTATGGAGATATTGAAGGGATTTTTAATAACATAAAAAATGGTGCGAGCGAAGAAAAAGCAGCAGCGATAATTGATTATCTATATAACACGGGAAGGCTTGATAAAATCAGAAAGGATATAATATCCCGTGCAGTTTTAGATGGCGTTTTGGGGGATGAAGATGAAATAAGAGGAAGAATTTTAACGAATATTTTAAAGGGGATTTAAGGAAGGAAGATGGATATGTACGATTTATTTTCAGATTTTTTGTTTAACGGTTTTGATGTAACACCGAGCTTTCGTGAGATTAAAACCTGTCCAAAATGCGGGAGAAGTTTTCAGGATTTCAGAAGAACAGGGAAGCTTGGTTGTGGTGAGTGCTATGAAACTTTTTATTCTTCTCTTGTTTCGACCATAAAACAGATTCAGGGTGTTTCGGCACATACCGGTAAAATCCCGTCAAAGTCTTGCGACGAACTGAAAAGAAAGAGAATGTATGAGAGTTTGAAAAAGGAACTTTCAAAGGCGGTTGCGGAGGAAAACTATGAAGAGGCCGCAAGACTATATAAAATTATTGAAGGTTACAACTGATTCACTTCACGTTGGGAAGCCAACAGCCGGGATTCGATTATTATAACAGAGAAAATAAAGAAAATATAATTTAATAAAACAGTTTATATGATGGAGGAAAAATATGAAAAAGGTTTTTGAAAGATTTAGCGTTGATTGTGATGTGGATTGCAAGGTAGAGCAGAAGGTCAGTATAAATGAACCGGGTGCTAAAATTTACACATTCTTTATTGATTGGGATTATCGTAATGTTTCGGGCGATGCTTTTTTAACGATTTCCCTTGAAGAGGATGCAGTAGGTCACCTATATTACTGGAATCCTGATGCAGGGTTTAACAGGTCTATGCCGTTGGGTTGGCGAGGCGGAAAAAAGTCGATGACATCAATTTCAGCGCCGGTTGCCTGCATATATGATGGAAGAGAACAAAATACATTTACCTGTGCAGTTTCGGAAGTAAAAGAAATTGTTGAACTAAAGACTGCGATTGTAAATGATAAATATTTTGGAGTGAAGGTCATAGTAAATCTCAACCAGTATGTTCAGTGCGGACATCTTGAACTTAAACTTTATGTTGATGAAACCGATATACCTATGTATGAGGCGATTGATAATGTACGAAAATGGTATGAAGATGAGTGCGATTTAAAGCCGATGAATGTACCAGATTGTGCAAAAGATGCTATGTATTCTTATTGGTATAGTTTTCAACAGGGACTTTTTCAAAAAGAGGTTTTAGAAGAAGCGAAACGAGTGAAAGAACTTGGGCTAAAAACTGTAATTCTTGATGACGGCTGGCAGATGGAAGGTGTAGATGTAAGATATGCATATACCGGAGACTGGCAGGTGAATGAAAAGAAATTTTTTGATTTTAAAGGTACAATTAAAACAATGCATGATTTAGGATTAAAAGTTCTTTTGTGGATTGGAATACCGTATGTCGGAAAAGAATCGGAATTGTGGAAAAAATATAAGGATAAAACTATACAGCACAGCGAATGGGCAAGAGCGTCAATTTTAGACCCTCGTTACCCTGAAGTCCGTGAGTATATAATAAACGCAATAAAGCGTTTGATGACCGATTATAACCTTGACGGCTTTAAGATTGATTTTGTAGACCTTTTTTATGATGTTCCGGAGACTAAGATAAACGATGAAATGGATATTTTGTCGGTTCAGGATGCTACCGACAGGCTTATGACAGATATAAAATCTGAACTTGTAAAAATAAACCCTGATGTGCTTATTGAGTTCCGTCAGAAATATATAGGACCGAATATGAGAAAATACGGCAATATGTTCAGAGTATCGGATTGCCCGGATAATTATCTTTTAAATAGGGTTGGTGTTCTTGATTTAAGACTTTTAAGCGGAAACACCGCTGTGCATTCAGATATGCTTATGTGGAATGTAAACGAAAAGGTGGAGGTTGCCGCACTCCAGATTATAAATGTAATTTTCGGAGCGATGCAGTTTTCGGGAAGACTTTCGCTGATGTCGGAAGAACATAAAAAAATGGTCATGTTCTGGATTGAGTTTATGAAGAAAAATAAGGAACTTTTGCTAAATTCTGATATCATTGTTGAAGAAGCGCACCTTTTATATACATTGGCAAAAACTGAGAAAAACGGAGAAACTGTTATTGCGGTATATGCCAAAGATAAGTGTGCCAAGTTAAGCCGGAATATAGATAAAGCGACGATTCTAAACGGTACTCAAGGTAACAGAATAATTGCGGAAATTACTAAGCCGGGAACTTATAATGTGAGTATCTGTGATTGTTTGGGAAATGTTATCGAAGAGAAAAATGTTATGTTAAACCCGGGAATAACCTCATTTGATGTGCCTGTGGCAGGGATGGTCACAATATATAAGTGATTAAAAAGTGTTATGGTTTATGACGCTTTTCCTGAAGGATAAGTTTGGCTATAGTTTTTGGCGGCAGAACTCGTTAGATGGGCTCGGTATGAGGGTGAGAAACTAAAAAATCCCGGTGGTTTTTAAAAAGGAGAGGATATTATGATTTGGTATAAAGAAGAAAGAGACAAAATAGTAATAAGCACTCGTATCAGACTTGCAAGAAATATAAAAAAATATCCGTTTCCCGATTCTATGACTGAGGCACAAAACGTGAGTGCAATAAAGGATATTGAAGATGCTCTGGTTGGCGGGAATTCGGTTTTAGCAAAGACTTTTACAACAATGAAAATCTCAGAGCTTGACGACATAAAAAGAGGGGGATTGGTTGAAAAGCACTTGATAAGCCCGAACCTTAAAAACCGTGCGTCGGTTATGGTCAGTGACGATGAAAATATGAGCATAATGCTAATGGAAGAAGACCATATAAGATTGCAGGTAATTAAAGGCGGATTTTGCCTAAAAGATGCGTGGGACCTTGCAAATAAGGTTGACGATTTATTGGAAGAGCAACTTGAATATGCATTTCACAAGGATTTTGGGTATTTAACAGCCTGCCCGACAAATGTGGGAACGGGTTTGAGAGCGTCGGTTATGATGCATCTTCCGGCACTTACCATGACAAACAATATGGATAGAATAATTTCTTCGGCATCAAATCTTGGAATTGCGGTAAGAGGACTATATGGTGAGGGGTCGAAGGCTCACGGCTCGCTTTATCAGATTTCCAATCAAGTGACTATGGGTTTGAGTGAGGAAGAGTTGATTTTAAAACTTGAAAATATTGTAGGTCAGATTAAGAACCACGAGGAAAAGATGAGAGAAAAGCTTATAGCGGACAGTAAGGATGAATTGGAAGACAGGCTTTGGAGATCATACGGCGCTTTAAAATTTGCAAGGAAGATGACCTCGACCGAGGCAAAATCCCTGATTTCAGATGTAATTTTGGGGACTGATCTGGGTATAATCAAAGATGATAATAAAAATATGGTAGAGCTTATGATAAAAACCGAGCCTGCTAATTTAAGTGAGGGTGAGAGTGAGGCGCTTGACCCCCAAAAAAGAGACAGAAAGAGAGCAGAAATTTTAAGAGAATTTATCTAAAGGAGGAATGGATATGTTTTCTAATTTTACAGAAAAATCAAGAGAAGCGTTAAAGCTGGCCCATGATGCTGCCTGCCGGTTGGGACACAGATATGTCGGAAGTGAACATCTTTTGATGGGACTTATTGAAGAGGGGAGCGGAGTTGCCTGGAGAGCATTGACTGACGCCGGAATAACCTTTGATGCGGTTACACAAAAGGTTTCACAGATTATTGGAAGAGAAGAACCTCTTGATATGGAAACCGAGTTATCGCTCACCCCGAGAAGTAAGAGGATTTTGGAGCTTGCCGCTATGGAGGCAAGAAGGCTTGGCCATAACTATATCGGAACCGAGCATATGTTGATGGCGATTATTCGTGACGGTGGCGGTGTTGCGGCACAAATTCTTGCCGGATCCGGTGTGAATTTGGGGGATTTTTATAAAAATACTTTAAATTCTATTGATAACGAGAACCTGTCGCCAAAATCGGTGAAACAAAAAAATTCAAGTAGCACCGATAAAAAGACACCGACTTTGAATAAGTTTGGCAGGGATTTAACCGAGCTTGCCCGGGAGGGGAAGTTTGATCCTGTAATTGGCAGAGAAAAAGAGATTGAGCGAATTATTCAGATTTTATCGCGTCGCACTAAAAATAACCCGTGCTTAATTGGTGAGCCGGGGGTAGGAAAGACGGCGGCGGTAGAAGGACTTGCCCAGAGAATTGCATCGGGGGATGTGCCTGAAATATTAAAAGACAAAAGGCTCGTAACCGTTGATTTATCCTCGATGGTGGCGGGGGCAAAGTATCGTGGAGAATTTGAAGAAAGGCTAAAAAAGGTGGTTGAGGAAGTTACAACATCGGGAGATGTGATACTCTTTATCGACGAAATTCATACTATCGTTGGCGCCGGGTCGGCTGAAGGGGCGATTGATGCATCAAATATTTTAAAGCCGTCTTTGGCAAGAGGTGAACTTCAACTAATTGGTGCGACGACCCTTAATGAATATAAAAAATATATCGAAAAGGACGCCGCGCTTGAAAGACGGTTCCAGCCAGTTTTGGTGGGTGAGCCGAGTGTTGAAGAAACACGTCAGATTTTGGCGGGGATTCGAGATAAATATGAGGCACACCATGGCGTTAAGATTACCGACGAGGCAATAGATACTGCGGCAAAATTATCGGAGAGATATATCACCGACCGATTTTTGCCGGATAAAGCTATAGACCTTATCGATGAGGCGGCATCGAAAAAGAAACTATCGACTTTGACTGAACCTGACACCTTGAAAAATTTAGAAGTTGAGCTTGAAAGAATCGCTAAGGAAAAACAAGAGGCAATTACAGCACAGGATTTTGAGAAGGCAGCAGAGTTAAGAGATGCAGAAAAAGAGTTGACCGAGAAGGCAAAGGCAGAGAAGGAGAACTGGAAGAAGGGGTCAACATCGAGCGTTCTTGAGGTTACCGCTGATGATATTGCAGATGTAATATCCAGCTGGACTAATATTCCGGTTAAAAAACTTGCCGAAGAAGAGAGCGAAAAGCTAAAGAATCTTGAGGCGATACTCCATGGGCGGGTAATCGGTCAGGATGAGGGGGTTTCGGGGGTTTCCAAAGCTATAAGACGTGGAAGGGGGGGGTTAAAAGACCCGAAGCGACCTATTGGATCGTTTCTTTTCCTAGGCCCTACCGGTGTTGGTAAAACCGAGCTTTCAAAAGCCCTTGCCGATACTATGTTTGCAAGTGAGGATTCGATGATTAGAGTCGATATGTCGGAATATATGGAAAAACACTCGGTATCAAAATTTATCGGCTCGCCTCCCGGATATGTGGGCTTTGAAGAAGGTGGACAATTAACCGAAAAAATCAGAAAGCAACCATATTCGGTGATTTTATTTGACGAAATCGAGAAAGCACACCCTGATGTATTTAATATCATGCTTCAGATTTTAGATGACGGAATCCTGACCGATGCTCAAGGCAGACGTGTGGATTTTAGAAACTCGGTTATAATTATGACCTCAAACCTTGGTGCGAAAAATATCTTAAATACCACATCAAAGCTTGGATTTGCATCGGCGGGTGAAAAACCGGAGAATGAAGATGCGGATATTAAAAATAAGGTTATGGATGAAGTAAAGCGTGCCTTTAAGCCTGAATTTTTAAACAGAATTGACGAGATTATAGTATTTAAAAGACTTAGCGAGGAAGATATTAAAAATATTGCACGCTTGAT
Organism: Clostridia bacterium; assembly: GCA_045603125.1. Taxonomy (GTDB): domain Bacteria; phylum Bacillota; class Clostridia; order UBA1381; family UBA1381; genus CAKSFT01. Next base: position 9,851 of record JAZULN010000007.1, read on the forward strand.
GCTGAAAAGCTTGAAGGATAGGCTTTTGGCAAATGATATTGAAGCAGAATTTACCGATGAGGCGGTTGCCTTGATTGCCAAAAACGGCTTCGACCCGGTTTACGGCGCAAGACCTCTTAGACGTGCGATTCAGTCGGAGATTGAGGATATGCTGTCCGAGGCGATAATTGATGGCAGAGTAAATGGTGGAGATAAGATTACTGTTGGTGTATCTGACGGAAAATTCATAGTTGAATAAGAAAAAGCGGTTACAAGGTTTTGTAACCGCTTTTTTTATGTTTTTTTTGGCTTTCAATGGTTTTTATTGTAATCGTAAAAAATATTCAAAAAATTTAATTTTTTTACAATTTTTTTGGTAAAAACTATTGTAATTTGGTAGTGATATATGGTATAATTAAGTTGTGTTATATATAGGAATTAATTGACATTTTTTCTATATTTGAGACAAAACTTGTTTTGCTCAAAAAGGGACATATAAATTCTTTTATTTTTACTATAAAACCCTTTACAAACAGGGAAGAATGGTATATAATCAAAGGGAAAACAAAACAAAACCAAGCAAAACAAAAAAATAAAAGGTAAATAGGAGGGAAATTCATGTTCAAATCAGAGTATGAAATCAAAAAAGAATTGTGCGAAATTGGTAGAAGAATCTACAATGACGGATTCGTTGCTGCTAACGACGGTAACTTCTCTGTTAAAGTTGATGAAGATACATATTTCGTAACACCAACAGGCGTAAGTAAGGGTTACATGACTCCTGACATGATTTGTAAGGTAGACAAGAACTTAAACTTAAAAGAGCCATGCAAGTGGAAACCATCTTCAGAATTTAAGATGCACTTGAGAGTTTATCAGGAAAGACCGGACGTAAATGCAGTTGTTCACGCACACCCACCAATCGCAACATCATTTGCAATTGCAGGTATTCCGTTAGATAAGTTAATCATGCCTGAAGCAGTAATTTTCTTGGGTGCTGTGCCGATTGCTGAATACGGTACGCCATCAACAATGGAAATCCCTGATTCTTTGATGCCATACATTCAAGACTATGATGCAATATTGCTTGCAAACCACGGTGCTTTAAGCTTTGGTTGTGACCTAAATACTGCATTCTTCAGAATGGAATCAACAGAATTCTATGCAAAACTTCTTATGTATGCAAGACTTCTTGGCGGCGAAAAGGAAATTCCTTGCGGCGAAGTTAAGAAGCTTATCGACTTAAGAAAGAGCTTTAACGTATCAGGTCATCACCCATTAGAAAAGCTTTGTCCTGAATGTTATAACGGCGGAGATGCAGTTAAGGATTTAACTCCATCAGAAGCACAAAAGGTTGTAGGTGGCGGATGCTCATGCGGAACAGGTGCTGATGCTAAAGTTGAAGACATCGTAGCAGAAGTTACAAAGAGAGTTTTGGCTCAATACAATAAATAATAAGGAATTGATATAAATGAATAATTCCGGATTATATACAAGGGGCGGTGACAAAGGTTACACCAAAACCTTAAAAAACAATCACATACCAAAATCTGATGATTTAATAAATCTCTTAGGTACTCTTGATGAATTTTCTTCAGCTTTGGGAGTTTCAAAGGTTTCGGGTTACGACAAGGAACTAAATAAAGACATCGAGGCTATACAGAAGAAAATGATTGAGATAATGGGTGAGATTTCGGGCGCTAAGCCGTCGGTTACCGAGGATTGCGTCAAGGTGATTGAAGGTATGACCGACAGATATTCGCCTGAAGGTTTTTCGGGCTTTACAGTCGGCGGAGAAAACCCTGTATCTGCGAATTTAAACCTTGCAAGAACCATTTTAAGACGAGGCGAGAGAATTGCTGTAAAGCTTAATATGGGTGGAAGGGTAAGAGCGGTAACGTTAGCTTACCTAAACAGATTATCAGATTTAATCTATGCCATGTCGGAATATGCAAAGACCGACCGCGGTGTAAAAACAATCGAAGCAAAATCCGACACTATCTCGGAACTCAGCCTTGATTTGGCTAAGGAAATCTCACTGGCAGTTGAAAGACGAGCTATGGAGATGGGAAAAAAGGTAGTAGTCGCAATTTTAGATGCTGGTGCAAATCTAATGCTACTCCACGCAATGAAGGATTCCTACATTGCAAGTGTCAGAATAGCACAGGATAAAGCATACACATCGGTTTCTCTTAAGATGCCATCTCATGTGGCACTAAAAGAGTCAAGAGGCGGGGCACTCGACGGACTTGTTCCTACCAGTTCAAACGGACTTATGCTTTTAGGCGGCGGTATGCCGCTAATCATAAACGGTAAAGTGGTTGGGGCAATCGGTGTGTCGGGCGGTACTGCTGAAGAAGATATTGCATTCTCCGAATTCGGAGCGATGTATTTGGAAAGGAGGCTGGAATTATGATAGATGAAACACAAATAAGCAACATTGTTAAAAAGGTACTTTCTGATATGAATATTGAAGAAAAGCCGAAAAGAAAGCAACTTGGTGTATTCGATACTATGGAAGAAGCCATTGAAGCTTGTAATAAAGCTTATGTAGTTTTCAAAAATTATAATAAAGAGCAGCGTGAAAACATCATAAAGGAAATTAGAAAACTTACTCATGAAGAAGCAGAAACAATGGCAAAGCTTGCCGTTGAAGATACAAAGATGGGTAATGTTTATCACAAGATTTTAAAGCATCACTTGGTTGCTGACAAGACTCCGGGCACAGAGGATCTTGAGGTAAGGGCATTATCGGGTGACAGAGGTTTGACCTTGGTTGAAATGGCACCATACGGAATTATCGGTGCAATCACTCCTAGTACAAACCCAAGCTGTACAGTAATCTGTAACAGTATCGGTATGCTTGCAGCGGGTAACGGTGTATTATTTAACCCTCACCCACACGCAAAGAGAATTTCTGCATATGCAGTAGATTTGGTAAACCGTGCAGTGTTGGCTGCCGGCGGACCTGAGAATATCGTAGCAACAGTTAAAAATCCAACCATGGAATCATCAAACACAATGGTTAACCATCCATCGGTTAGAATGCTTGTTGCAACAGGCGGTCCGGGCGTTGTTAAGATGCTTTTATCATCAGGTAAAAAGGCAATCGGCGCAGGTGCAGGTAACCCGCCGGTAGTAGTTGATGATACAGCAGACGTTCCAAAGGCTGCAAAGGATATTATCGATGGATGTACATTCGATAATAATCTTCCATGTATCGCAGAAAAAGAATGTTTTGCCCTAGATAGCATAGCAGACGAGCTTATTGCTAACATGAAAAAGCACGGTGCGTATCTTTTAACACCAAGTCAGGCGAAAGCTTTGGAAGATGTAGTGTTAGTTGAAGTTCCTGCAAAAGACCCGACTAAGAAGCCTAAGAAGGTTATCAATAAGGATTGGGTTGGCCGTGACGCAAAGAAAATTCTTGCTCAGATCGGCGTAGAGGCAGGCGACGATGTTCGCTGCTTAATCTGCGAAACTGAATTCTCTCATCCATTCGTTCAGACAGAACTTATGATGCCAATCTTACCAATCGTAAGATGCCAGACCTTTGAAGAGGCAATGGAAATGGCAGTTAAGGCTGAACATGGTAACAGACATACAGCACATCTTCATTCAAAGAATGTTGATCATATGACTTCTTATGCAAAGGCTATCTGCACAACAATTTTTGTTAAGAACGCACCAAGCTATGCAGGTATCGGATTTAACAGTGAAGGTCACACAACCTTTACAATCGCCGGTCCTACAGGCGAAGGTATTACATCTGCAAGAAGTTTCACAAGACAGAGAAGATGTGTACTTGTTGACAGCTTATCAATAATATAAGGAGGGAAATCAAATGGAAATAAACGAAAAAGACATTGCCAAGTTGGTCCAGAGCGTCATTGCTGAAATGAACGGTCAGAAACCGGCAGCGGCAAAAGCATCATCAAAAGAGATCCCTAAAACCGCAAGAGTAGCAATGCTAACAGGCCTTGAAAAGATTGAAATCAAGGAATATCCAATGCCTGAAGTTGGCGACGACGATATCCTGGTTAGAGTTGAAGGCTGCGGTGTTTGTGGAACAGATGCTCACGAATACAAAAGAGACCCATTCGGTTTGATTCCTGTTGCACTTGGTCACGAGGGTACAGGTGAAATCGTGAAGATGGGTAAGAATGTTAAGGTCGACAGTGCCGGTAAGCCTTTGAACTTAGGCGATAAGGTTGTTACCTGTATGATTTTCAAAGACGACCCGGACATCACAATGTATGACTTAAACAAGCAAAACGTTGGTAAGGGTGCTGACGTATATGGTCTTATCCCTGACGATGACATCCACTTAAACGGATGGTTTGCAGACTACATACTAATCAGAGGCGGTTCAACCGTATTTAACGTAAGTGATTTGGATCTTGACTCAAGAATCTTAATCGAGCCATGTGCCGTATTGATTCACGCAGTTGAAAGAGCAAAGCTTACAAACATCCTAAGATTCAACTCAAGAGTAGTTGTACAAGGATGCGGTCCTATCGGACTTATCTGTATCGCAGTGTTACGTACACTTGGTATCGAAAACATTGTTGCAGTTGACGGAAACGAGCAAAGACTTGAATTCGCAAAGAGAATGGGTGCAACAGATACAGTTAACTTTATGAACCATAAGGGAATTGAAGCATTGGCAGGTGCTGTAGAGGCGGCCTTTGGCGGACACTTAGCAGACTTTGCTTTCCAATGTACAGGTTCACCTGTGGCTCATGCAAACATCTATAAGTTTATAAGAAACGGCGGTGGACTTTGCGAGCTTGGTTTCTTCATAAACGGTGGAGATGCTCAAATTAACCCACACTTTGACTTATGTTCAAAGGAAATCACTTTGGTAGGCTCATGGGTATATACCTTGAGAGATTACGCAACAACCTTTGACTTCTTAAAGAGAGCAAAAGGTATCGGCCTTCCATTAAATGAACTTATCACACATAAGTATAGCCTTGATGACATGGACGAAGCATATAAGACAAATCTTGCTCAAAAAGGCTTGAAGATTGCTTATGTAAGCGAGGTATAATCCTATGGAAGCAATCGGTATAGTTGAAATGTTTGGCTATGTATGTGCTATTAAGGCGGCGGATGCTGCAGCAAAGGCAGCAGATGTTAAAATTATAGCCATAGATTCCAATAAGCCTGCAAATGCTGATAAAGTTAAAGTACCGCTAATTATGGCAATTAAGATGCAAGGAACGGTTTCGGCGGTTCAGGCAGGCGTTGAGGCTGCTGCAAAAGCGGCTGAAGAATGTACAGGGCTTATACAAAAACACATAATTGCCCGTCCGACAGATGATTCTGAAAAGATGGCGCTGAGAACAAGCGTTGGAAGAGACAGAGTCGGACACGTTAAAAATAATGCGTAATTTTGAAAGGAGATATGAAAATGGAAGCATTAGGAATGATTGAAACAAGAGGTCTTACAGCATCAATCGAAGCTGCAGATGCTATGACAAAGGCTGCAAATGTAACACTAGTTGGAACTGAAAAGATTGGTTCTGGTTTGGTAAGCGTTGTTGTTAGAGGCGACGTAGGCGCTGTTAAGGCAGCAGTAGAGGCTGGTGCTGACGCTGCTTCAAGACTTGGCGAATTAGTAGCACAACACGTTATTCCTCGTCCACACGGCGATGTTGAAAAGATTTTACCTACCATCTAATCGGAATTTTAAGAAAGGTTGGTATCGTAAATGGACTTTTCATTGGGTCTTATAGAGATACAGGCTTTAGGACATGCGATTTTAGTTTTGGATACCATGACAAAGGCAGCGGATGTTGAGTTTGTTTCGATGGAAAGAAAACTAGGTGGCCAGTTGGTAACATTGGTTGTAAAAGGTAAACTTTCAGCTGTTAAGGCGGCAATAGAGGCGGGCGCAGAAGTTGCCAAGTCTTTAAACCGCTTAAAGGCAGCAGAGGTTATTGCAAGACCACACCCTGAAATCTTAAAATTCCTACACTTAGATGAAAAGGAAGAAAAGAAGGTAAATTCAGAGTCGGCAGCAACCCATGTTGGGCCTGTAAACATCGAGGTTAAAGCAGAGCCTCAAAAAGAAGAAAAGCCTGCCCCTAAAAAGGCAGCAAGTAACAAAAGTTCTAAAACTGCAAAAGCAGTTTCAGATAAAGCCGCTTCAAAGAAAGCGACAAAAAAATAATATAAGTCGAAAAGCATCGAAAAGATGCAAATAAAAAAATAGGAGGACATGAAAATGGCTGTAGAAGCATTAGGAATGGTAGAAACAAGAGGTTTAGTTGCTGCAATCGAAGCAGCAGACGCAATGGTAAAGGCTGCAAACGTAACACTTATCGGAACAGAAAGAATCGGTTCAGGTTTAGTAACTGTTATGGTAAGAGGTGACGTTGGTGCGGTTCAAGCTGCAACAGATGCAGGTGCTGCTGCTGGTTCAAGACTTGGCGAATTAGTATCTGTACACGTAATCCCACGTCCACACGGCGATGTAGAAAAGATTCTTCCTGCATTGAAATAATAACGGACGAAAAGAGTGAGAAGGTAATTTATTCGCTGCAAAAAGGGGAAACCCTTTTTGCAGCGGGTATTTTCACTTGCCTCTGTTATAAAGCAATTTGGTTACATATGTAACTGTCAATTTAAATATCATATAAACGGAGGTTTTTAATGATGGTAGACAGCAAATTAGTAGATATTGTTACAAAGAGCGTTATGGAATTACTTGGCGCTGAAGATGATGGAATAAAAGTAGGTGTTTCTGCAAGACACGTGCATCTGTCACAAAAAGATTTAGAGACTTTATTCGGAGAAGGTCACGAGTTGACCCCTAAAAAAATGCTTATGGGTGACCAGTTCGCAGCAGAAGAATGTGTTACACTAGTTAGCCCATCTTTGAGAAGTATAGAGGGTGTAAGAGTGTTAGGCCCTGTTCGTTCACACTCACAAATTGAAATTTCAAGAACTGATACATTTAAATTAAAGGTAAGCCCCCCAGTTAGACCTTCTGGCGAGATTAAGGGTAGTGCACCTATGGCATTGGTTGGCCCTAAAGGCAGTGTATTCCTAAATGAGGGATGTATCATTGCAAACCGTCATATCCATATGACACCTGCCGATGCTGAAAAATACGGAATTAAAGACAATGACATCGTTGATGTTGAAATACAAAACGCAAAGCCAACCCGTTACTATAATGTACAGGTAAGAGTCAGAGAAGACTTTAATACAGAAATGCACATAGACACAGATGATGCTAATGCTGCAGGTATTAAAACAGGCGATCACGTAGAAATACTTACAAAATAATACATTCCCAAAATTTTTAGAAAGGAATGAAGATATGATTTTAGCGAAAGTTTGTGGAAGCGTTGTTTCTACAAGTAAAAACGAAAAATTGGTAGGCTACAAGTTTATGATTGTAAAGCCTATTGAGAATGATAAAGAAATCGATCGTTACTTTATCGCAGTTGACGGAGTGGGTGCCGGTGTTGGTGAAAAAGTTTTAGTTGCCTTGGGCAGTGCTGCAAGACTTGGTGTTCAAAATCCGGAAGCTCCCATTGACGCAACAATTGTAGGTATTGTTGACGAAAAACAAGGTTAATTCTAGAAGAAAGTGAGGAAAACCGAGATGGAATTAAAAGAATTACAACAAATTATCTATGATGCGGGTATCGTAGGTGCCGGTGGTGCAGGTTTTCCAACACATAAAAAGTTATCACCCGAAATTAAGCAGATTGTAATAAATGCGGCGGAATGTGAACCGCTTATGATGGTTGACCATCATATTTTCAGAAAGCACCTAAGAGCAGTTGTAAATATCATAAATATGATGCTCGACGCTACAGGTGCCGAAGAGGCAATTATGGGTATAAAGGGAAAGAATATGCATCTTTTAGACCCTGAAATTGTCAAGGAAATGGAAGGGACAAGAGTAAAAATCAAAGAAATCCCAGACATTTATCCCGCAGGAGATGAAGTGGTTTTGGTATATGAAACCACAGGAAAAATCATTCCGGAGGGTGCAATTCCGATAATGGTTGGAGTTATGGTTATAAACACCGAAACTCTATATAACATCAAAAAAGCGATTATTGACAAAGAACCGGTTGTGGATAAATATGTAACCTTGGCCGGTGATGTGCCAAAGGATATTACTGTAAAAGTGCCGGTTGGAATGAAGATTAAAGAGCTTTTTGAAGCGGTAGGATACGGTGACCTAAAAGGTAAGGCTGTAATAAACGGCGGACCTATGATGGGAAAGCTTGTTGACATTGAAAACGATGTTGTAACAAAGACCACCAAGGGACTTTTGGTATTCCCTGAAAATCATAGTGTAATTCAAAGAAAGAAAGCACCGCTTTCGATGACTTTAAAGAGAGCCTCGGCTGCTTGTTGTAACTGTACTATGTGTACCGATATGTGCCCAAGATATTTACTTGGTCATTCGATTCAGGTACATAAGGTTCTTCACGTGGCAACTCATGCTAATTTAAATGACAGTGAGTCGTTTTTGCAAAGTACATTGTGTTGCGGTTGTGGAGTTTGTACCGTTATGGCATGCCAGCAGATGATAGACCCGCAGGCAGTTTCCATGGGTGCAAAAGGTGCATTAGCTAAAGCCGGATATAGAAGAACCGGAGGGTTAGCTCCCGAAAAGCCAAGACGGGAAAGAGCACAAAGACTTGTACCATCAGAAAAGCTTATTGATCGCTTAGGCATCAGACAATACGTTAAGGAAACAGTCAAGAGAAAATATATGGATTTTTATCCAAACGAAGTCAATATTCCACTTTCACAACATGTAGGTAAACCTGCAGACCCGACCGTTAAAGTTGGAGATGTTGTAAAAAGAGGCGATGTTATAGCAAAAACATCAGAGGATGCACTTGGTACTACAATGCATGCAAGTATAGACGGGAAAATCAAGAGAATAGACAATAGATTTATTGTTATAGAAAGATAAAGAAAGGATACATGCTTATGAATTCCATTGGATTAGTTGAAGTTAAGAATGTAAGCAGAGGTGTAAGAGTTACCGATGAAATGCTAAAGAGCGCAGGTATTCACCTTCTGCAGTCGGGTGCAGTATGCCCGGGTAAGTTTGTGTCCATCGTAGGCGGGGATTTATCATCAATCAGAGCCGCAGTAGACCGAGGTGCTTTAGTTGCAGCTGACGATCTCATCGACAGTTTCGTAATCGGTAACCTTGGCGAAAAGGTATTCGAGGCTATGTGTGGCGTTGTTGACGTTAAGGAAAAAAAGGCATTGGGTATTGTAGAAACCTTTACCGCAGCAACCGCAATTTTAGCGGCAGATGCTGCTGTTAAGGCGGCTGTAGTTCAACTTATTGAAGTCAGAATTGCAAGAGGTATGGGCGGAAAATGTTTCGTCACAATGACCGGAAATGTTGCAGATGTTAAAGCTGCAGTAGAGGCTGGAGCGGTGATTGCAGAGCGTGAAGGCGTACTTATAAATAAGGAAGTTATTGCAAATCCGCATCAGGATTTATGGCAGGCAGTAATGTAAAAAGAACTTTAATAATTCCGACAGATATGTAAATTTATTTGTCGGATTTATTTTTAAAAAAGAGGGGGATTTTATGTTAGCAGTTGAAAGACGTGCACAAATTGAGCAGATGATTGTAAAAAATAAGAGCGTGCTTGTTTTAGAACTTGCAAAACAGTTCGACGTCACCACAGAAACTATAAGAAGCGACTTGGAAAAACTGGAAAAACAAGGTGTATTGGTAAGAACCTATGGCGGAGCAACTTTAGTAGAAAGTTCTGAACCCGATATGGAAATTCATCAAAGAGATACAGTAAATTTTGAGGGTAAGCAAAGCATTGGAAAGCGTGCCGCCCAAATGATTAAAGACGGTGAAACTGTATTTTTGGATGCCAGCACATCGAGTCTTCACTTGGCTAGAAATATCAAAGAAAAAAAGGGTATTACCGTAATTACTAACGCTGAAAAAGTCGTTTCAGAACTTTCGGAATGTGATGATATCAGGGTTATTTGCGTTGGCGGAATGTTAAATAAAAAGAATATGTCATATACGGGAAGAGTAGTTGAGGAAGTTATTAGGAAAAACTACTACGCAAATAAAGTATTCTTCTCTTGCCGTGGTGTGACCCTTTCTCGTGGACTTATGGAGTCGGGCGAGGCGGAAGTTGAGATAAAAAGGGCAATGATTGAATGTTCGGAATCTGCAATTTTCCTTTGTGACCAGAATAAATTAGGAAGACTTGGTATGCACGTTATATCACCAATAACAAAAGTGGATTGTGTTATTACCGACATAAAGCTTGATGAAGAATGGAATAAAGCCCTGGCGGAAAACGATGTTCGATTGATTACAGTGTAATGAGAAAATACTAATTACGAAAAGTAATTAGTATTTTTTTAAAAGGAGAGGATGGAGCTTATGAAATATTTTGTCCCCGATTGTTTTAAAAGTTTTAAATGCACCGCTAGAGAATGCAGTGATAACTGTTGTATCGGTTGGGAGATCCAGGTCGACGATGAAAGCTATGATTATTATAGTGGTCTTAATTGCCGGTTGGGCGAGAGGATAATTAAAAATATTGAAGTTTCGGATACAAAACATTTTATACTCGGTGAAAATGACCGATGCCCGTTTTTAAATAAAGATAACCTATGCGATATTATTTTAGAACTTGGTGAAGAAAGAATCCCCGAGATTTGCAAAAATCATCCGAGATTTTTTACGTGGCTTTATGATAGATGTGAGATGGGGATTGGGCTATGCTGTGAGGAAGGGGCAAAAAGACTATTTTCCAATTCGGAAAAATTAAAAATTGAAGCCAGCTACACTCTGACCGACAACTTATCCGATGTTTTAACCTATGCTCGTGATGTGGCATTTTCAATTCTTCAAAATAGAGATTATTCGATTTTTTTAAGGCTTAAAGCATTTTTAGAGTTTTCCAAGAAAATAGACAGGTGCTTGATAGTCGAGGATATAGAAAGAATTAAAGAAATTTGTCGTGAGGATTTAAAATTTTTCGAAAACCCCGGGGTTTCCTCGGATGAGGGAAAAGAAAAAATTATAGGGATTTTTAAAAAACTCGAGCCGATAAATAATGAGTGGTGTTATTTAACAGAAAAGATTCAGTTAAATTCGAAGGAGATTTTCAAAGCCCGGGACGAGTTTTTTAAATTTTATAAAGATAAGCTCTATGAATACGAGCATCTGGCGGTGTACTATGTTTTTAGATATTTTCTAAAGGCGGCGGATGATTTTGATTTGCTCTCAAAGGCAAACTTTATTGTTTTAAACGTATTGTATACAATGATTATGGATATAAATTCATATCTTGAATCGGGAGAAGTGGATAGAATCAAAAACAGTAAGCTTCTATCAAAAGAGGTGGAGTATTCAGAGGAAAATATAGCCCTCATTGAGGAAATGTCTTACGAGGAATTTGAAGATTTAGGGATTTTGATTGATAATTTTTAAAATTGAGTTTAATTTGCCGATTATTTTTAGAATAATCGGTAAATTTTTTGAAAAAAGTTAAAACATTTGTTTGCATTTTGAGATAATGTGTGATATAATAGTCTAAACTAGAATTGAAGTCAATATACAAAGGAGAAAATCTATGATTCATATTTTTAATAGAAGAGAACTAATAACAGTTTTTTCGGATCAGCAGTTATATCGCCTTCAATCCGCATTGTCTTCTGCAGGCATTTCGTATAAATTAAAGAATAGCCTTACTTCGTTCACAGGTGGTCGTTATCATGGGACTCCTTTTGTCAACAGTGATGCCTCTCATCCATGTGTGATTTATGTAAAGAATTGTGACTATGAACGGGCAAGAGCGGCTATTCAGCAGAGTTTGTGACAATAAATTTTAATATACCCAAGGAGGAAGTACTATGTACAAAATGATAAATCAATTAAATACTGAGATGAGGAAAAATAGCTTAGGAAAAGATAAGATGTCAATGACCAATCTTGCGGATTTTGATGCATCAAACCCAAACATCAAGCTTTTTTCGATGATACAGTTAAAACCGGGGGAAGAAGTGGAATACCATATGCATATGGGCGAGAGTGAAACATATTTTATTCTCTCAGGAAAAGGCATCTATAATGACAACGGAAAAAAGATTGACGCAGTTCCCGGGATGGTGACTCTAACCCCGTCGGGAGAGGGACATTCGCTTAAAAACACAGGTAGCGTTGACCTTGTATTTATTGCATTGATTCTTCTTGACTAACGAAAAATTAGACTTTGTTGATTTTATCCGTTTTTTAGGAGAGCGATTATGAAAACATACACATCATTTGACATATATAAAGCCCTGAAGTCTTGCTTAAAAGACGATGAGGATTTTTTAATGCATCTATCCTTTAAGTCGTTAGGCAATTTGGAAAATGGGTTTGAGGACTTATTTTCAGGTATAAAAATGAGAGATGGCGGAACATCCATGTTCGGTGCGTTTAGTTTTTATGCGGTAACCAAGGAGAACCCGAACTTTGATTTAGAAAATACTCCCGTATCCATTGGGGCGTTCCCTGAATGGTTAAGAAAATGCGACGGGGTCAAACGATCCATTCACCCAACCCACTCGGTTTTAGCGTATGGTGAGAGGCGGGATAAATATATAGAAAACCATGAGAAAGACTCTACCCCTTGTGGCAAAAATTCGCCACTTATGAAACTAACAGAGGTGGGAGGAAAAATTCTGATGGTTGGCTGTGGACTAAAGCCAAATACAACAATGCACGGCATTGAGGAATTAATAGAAACCCCTTATGTTTTAGAAAAGCATAAGACGAAATATCACATAAAAGCAGGCGATGAAGAGTGGGACAAGGAATATTTTGCTCATTGGTTTTCGGATGATGACGGATACCACTATGCTCAACGCTATGATAGAGTTGAGGATATAATGAAGATAGAAAAAAAGGAATTTTTAGATACATTTATTTATATCATCCCGGCGGATGAGCTAAGGGAAAAGGCGGGGAATATGATAAAGAAAAACCCATTATATTTTGTTGATAGGGTAAGGGAATTATAGAAAGGAGAAAGTTATGGCAGAATTAACAGCAAAAGATTATGAGATTTTGGATTTTATTGGACGACAGTTGGAGGAAAAAGGGTTTCCGCCATCGGTAAGAGAGATTTGTGAAGCGGTGGGGTTAAGCTCCACAGCAACAATCCATGCAAGACTAAAAAAACTGGAAAAACACGGAAAAATTATAAGAGATGCCGCAAAAAACCGCTCTATTATGATGGTTGGGAAAGAACCGCCGAAGAGTGTTCAGTATAATGATGATAAATATCTGGATGTACCGGTTTATGGTAGGGTTACCGCAGGTGTGCCGATAACGGCGGTGGAGGATGTACAGGATACATTTCCTTTGCCTATGGATTTTGCCCGAAATAAAGACTTATTTATGCTAAAGGTTCAGGGTGAATCCATGATAAATGTGGCAATTTTAGACGGAGATTTAATTATTGTCCAAAAGCAAGCCACTGCAAATAACGGTGACATTGTTGTAGCACTTTTAGACGGCGAAAACGCAACAGTAAAAACCTTCTATAAGGAGAACGGACATTTCCGTCTGCAGCCGGAAAACGACTATATGGAGCCAATTATAGTGAGTGAGCTTTCAATACTTGGAAAAGTTGTGGGAGTTTTCCGTAAACTATAGACAAACTAGATATTTTCTGCTATAATGAATAGCGTAATTTGTATTACTAAAGTGAAAGGACTGATAATATGTCGAAGATGTTGTTTACATCAGAATCTGTAACAGAAGGGCATCCGGATAAAATTTGCGATCGTGTATCTGACGCAATATTAGACGAAATTTTAAAGAAAGACCCAGAGGCCAGAGTTGCATGCGAAACTACCTGTACTACAGGAATTATCTCGGTAATGGGGGAAATTACAACTTCTACCTATGTGGATTTTCCAAAGGTTGCAAGAGATGTTGTGTTAGAAATTGGATACGACCGTGCAAAATATGGTTTTGACGGCCATACCTGTGCCGTAGTAACCTCGATAGACGAGCAATCGCCCGACATTGCTATGGGTGTAAATGAAGGGTTTGAGAGTAAAGCAGGAGAAACCGAAGACGGTAACCAGACAGGTGCCGGTGACCAGGGTATGATGTTTGGATATGCTTGTAACGAGACACCTGAACTTATGCCGATGCCAATTTCTCTTGCTCATAAATTAGCAAAAAAGCTTACAGAAGTTAGAAAAGACGGCACTCTTGATTATCTTCGCCCCGACGGCAAGACTCAGGTTACCGTTTTATATGAAGACGGTGTGCCGGTAGCGGTAGACACTGTTGTTGTATCATCTCAACATTCACCCGATGTGGATTTAGAAAAGATCAGAAAAGATATAATAGAATATGTTGTAAAGCCAACTGTTCCGGCGGGACTTTTAACTGATGACACCAAGTATTTCATAAACCCCACAGGCAGATTTGTTGTGGGCGGTCCTCAAGGTGATAGCGGTCTTACAGGACGTAAAATTATAGTTGATACATACGGCGGCTATGCAAGACATGGCGGCGGTGCGTTCTCGGGTAAGGACCCGACTAAGGTTGACCGTTCAGCTGCATATGCTGCACGTTGGGTTGCGAAAAATGTTGTTGCGGCGGGTCTTGCTGATAAGTGCGAAATCCAGCTTGCATATGCTATTGGTGTTGCAAAGCCGGTGTCGGTAATGGTTGATACCTTTGGCACAGGAAAGTACTCGGATGAGGCGATTTCTGATGCGATATGCAAGGTGTTTGACCTTCGCCCCAATGCTATAATAAAAGAGCTTGACCTAAGAAAGCCTATCTATAAAGAGCTTTCGGCGTATGGTCATATGGGACGAGAAGACCTTGGTGTTAACTGGGAAAAGACCAACAAGGTAGAAGAATTAAAGAAGTTATTTTAAGGTTAAAAGGGCTGTTTAAAAACTCGGGGGTTTTAGACAGCCTCTTTTTAAAAAGCGGATTAAGAAAAGCGCCACTATTAAATTTCAAAATTTTACATATACTAATTTTAAAAAGGATGTGAAAATTTTGAAAAAGACGCTGAAATCTTATTTAATAATAACATTGGGAACTATATTTGTAGCGAGTGGTGTATATTTTTTTGAATTCTCAAACAATTTTTCCACGGGCGGTGCCAGCGGGATAGCGATAGTTTTATCAAATGTCTTTGGAAAAATCTCACCATCGAAGATTGTCACCATAATAAATATTTTTCTGTTAGTTTTAGGATTTTTAGTTTTTGGCAAAAAATTTGCCTTAAAAACCATATATTCAACACTGCTTTTATCCTTTCTCTTAAATCTTTTCGAAGGGATATTCCCCATAAATAAGCCATTTACCGACCAGAAAATGCTTGAGCTTTTTTTTGATATGATTTTAGTGTCCCTTGGCTCGGCTCTTATATTTAACGAAGAGGCAAGCTCGGGAGGGACAGATATTTTAGCTATGATTTTAAAAAAATTTACCGAGTTAGATATTGGAAAAGCCCTTATGGTAGTGGATTTTTTTGTGGTTTTGGCAGCCTTCTCGGTTTTTGGTGTCGAATTAGGGATGTTTTCCTTGTTTGCACTCGTAATCAGAACACTTGTGGTGGATAATGCGATAGAGAGTTTAAACACGTCAAAATTCTTTTTGGTTATAACCGATAAGGATGAGGAGATTCTTCGGTATATAACCGAAAATCTAAAGCGTGGGGCTACATTTTCAGAACATTTTCGGGGTGCATATACAGGTGAGGATAAGACAATGATTATGGTTGTGGTAGACAGGCGTCAGGCGGTACGCCTAAAACATAAAATAAAAGAGGTAGATCCAAGGGCGTTTACAGTCATTTCAACATCGAGTGATATTATAGGCGATGGATTTAAAATGGCATAAGAGGTGGAAATATGAAACGTGTGTTTTTAATAGTGTTAGATAGTTTAGGCATTGGGGCAATGCCCGATTCTCATCTTTTTGGTGATGAAGGGGCAAATACTCTATATTCAATTTCAAAATCTCCTGAATTTAAGATTAAAAACATGAAGAAATTGGGTTTATTTAATATTGATGGCGTGGAGTGGGGAGAAAGAGTCGAAAAGCCTGAGGGTGTTATTGCAAGGATAGCAGAACTATCGAATGGCAAGGATACCACCACAGGCCACTGGGAAATAGCAGGAGTTATAAGCAAAAAACCATTCCCAACGTACCCCGAAGGGTTTCCAGATGAGATTATAGATGAATTTACTAAAAGAACGGGGCGGGAAGTATTATGTAATAAGCCCTATTCGGGAACAAAGGTAATTGAAGATTATGGAGAGGAACATATAAATACCGGAAAACTAATAGTCTATACCTCTGCCGATAGCGTTTTTCAGATTGCGGCCCACGAAGATTATGTTAGTTTGGAGGAGTTATACCGTTATTGCAGGACTGCAAGGGAAATTTTAAAAGATGACCATGCCGTTGCCCGGGTTATTGCAAGACCCTTTAAGGGAGTGGCCCCTGAATTTTATAGAACTCCTAACCGTCACGATTTCTCTCTAAAACCGCCTAAAACAATACTGGATGACATTCTTGCTTTGGGAAAATCTGTGATAGGCATTGGGAAAATCAATGATATTTTTTCAGGATGTGGGATAAGTGAACACATCTTTACCAAAGATAATGCTGACGGGATTGAAAAAACAATAAAGTATTTGGATAAGGATTTTTCGGGATTATGTTTTGTAAATCTTGTAGATTTTGATATGCTCTATGGCCACCGAAACGATATTTCAGGGTATGCAAAAGCACTGACTTATTTTGATGAAAAATTAGGTGAAATTCTAGAAAAGTTGGGAAAAGACGATGCCATAATAATTACTGCCGACCATGGCTGTGACCCCGGTTTTTGTGGGACTGACCACACCCGTGAATATGTGCCGATGATTTATTATAAAAGGGGAATCGAACATAAAAATCTCGGAACAATTAAAGGTTTTGACTACATAGGGAAAAGTATACTTAAGATGCTTTCTTAATGAATATTTAAAAAATCACATGCATAACATCTAATGTGGCAGGTGATTTTTTTGATTATTGTAAAAACAAAAAAGCAGGTTTTGGGAACGGTTCTTTCAATATTTTTAGGGATTTCGGTTGGCGCAATACTTCACTTTTCGTTTATAGCCGACACTTTCTCGGGGAATAGAGCTCAAAAAACCATAGTAATAGATGCAGGGCATGGGCTACCTGACGGCGGGACTGTTGGAGTGAGTGGGGTTATTGAGCAGGAGATAAATTTAAAAATCGCAAAAAAGGTGGAGGAGATTTTAAAGGGAAAGGGCTATATCACAGTTATGACAAGGTCTGGGGAGGATAGCATTGCAAAAGATGATAGTCTTTCCATTCGGGAGATGAAAATTCGGGATATGAAAAAGAGAAAGGAACTAATTAAAGAAAGTGATGCAGACCTGTTTCTATCCATACATATGAATTCCTACCCTGACCCTAAAGTTTCGGGGCTTCGGGTGTTTTATTCGGCAAAGCATGGAAAGATTAAAGGATTAGCAGAGGATATCCAAAAAAAGATTTCAA
Organism: Clostridia bacterium; assembly: GCA_045603125.1. Taxonomy (GTDB): domain Bacteria; phylum Bacillota; class Clostridia; order UBA1381; family UBA1381; genus CAKSFT01. The sequence continues at coordinate 27,417 of JAZULN010000007.1, forward strand.
AAATAACAGGTGCTAAAACCTATGCTGTAAAGACCGCCGATCGCGATTTATTCTTAATGAAGGATCCACCAATCCCGGCAATTTTAGTGGAGTGCGGGTTTTTGTCAAATCCTTCGGAGGAAAAAAAGCTATCAGGCGAGGAGTATCAAGCGAAAATTGCCTGGGCCATTGCAGACAGTATTGAAAAAGGGTTATCCAATAGATAACCCTTTTTTATAGTCTTTTTATTCTGTTGGTGTGCTCTCTCCCAATGTAACATCAATTTCCAAAAGTTCACCTTTTCTGATAACGGTAAGCTTAATATTTTCGCCCGGTTTTTTCTTGTCTTTAATCTTATTTAAGCCTTCGAAGGTATTTACAACCTCGCCGTCTGCTTTGACAATTAAATCACCGGCCTTAAGACCTGCTTTTTCAGCCCCGCTATTACTGTCCACACTGTCTACCGATAAACCGTTCTTAGTTTGGGAAATGGTGATACCAAGCCACGGTCTGCCAGTGACATATCCGTTTTGAATTAAGTCTTCAATAATCGGCTTTGCAATGTCGATTGCAATGGCAAACCCAATGCCTTCAACGTTTTCGCTGGAAAGCTTAATTGTATTTATGCCGATTACTTCGCCGTATTGGTTAACCAATGCACCACCGGAATTTCCCGGATTAATTGCAGCATCAGTCTGGAGAAGATTATATTCGCTCTGGTCAACAGTCATAGTTCTGTTAACGGCACTGATTACCCCGGCGGTAACGGTTCCGGCAAGCTCCTGACCCAAAGGGTTCCCGATTGCGACTGCCAATTCTCCAACCTTAACCTTTTCAGAATATCCGAGGGTTGCAGCAGGAAGATCCTTTTTATCAATCTTTAAAACTGCAAGGTCGGATTTTTCGTCCTCACCTACAAGCTTTGCCACATACTCTTCGCCGGTATTTAATATTACCGAGATTTCGGTAGCATCGGCGATAACGTGTTGGTTGGTAACGATATATCCGTCGTTACTGATTATTATCCCTGACCCGCTTCCTTGTTGGATGAGGTCGGTGTCAGACCCTTCGTTGGTATAGTAAAATCTTCCGGTCCAAGGGTCATAATATCTTATCGGGGTAACTTTGGCTTTATTTATAACACCAACGCAACTTGGACCAACTTTTTCTGCAATTTCGCTGACACTTAGGGTGTTCTGGGAAAGATTGTTGGTCGATAGTTGGCTCAGGTTTTCTTCAAGAGACGGCGATGGGGTTGTTGATGTGTGGATTACGGTAGTGTCGTTTTTAGGTGCGTTTTTTGATAAGTAATAGTACACTCCGCCGCCAACCGCCAACGATGATATTGAGCTTGAAATTAAAGCTGTTATGAGGCAAAATATCCATACCTTTGTTTTTTTAGGTTTTTTTTGCTTTGGTTCATACATTATAAGTGCTGTTGAATCGGTAGGTTTAAATTTCATAAAAATGTCTCCTTTTATAGGTTATGACCTTATTATTTTCATTTTGCATTTTTATAATACAATACGCTTTTTACACTGGTATGAATAAAAAGTAAAAAAATTATGAACCCCAAAAAAAAACAAGCCGTCAGTGAAGCGATATAATGATGGTAGACACTAAAAAAGTGTCTACCATCATTTTTTGTGATATAATAAAGAAAAGGAGAAAGTCGGATCGTAGCCATGTCGTT
>JAZULN010000008.1:0-18907 GCA_045603125.1 Clostridia bacterium
GCCCCTTTGCAGGTCAGGATGGAAAATTTGTAACCTCAAGACACTTAAGAGAGCGTTTATATAGAGAGCTTGATTCAAACATAAGCTTAAGAGTTGAGGATACCGATACAACCGAAGCGTTTACTGTTTCGGGAAGAGGGGAACTTCATCTTTCGGTTTTAATTGAAAATATGCGACGTGAAGGATACGAATTTCAGGTCTCCAATCCAGTGGTTATATATAAAACAATCGACGGGGTGTTGTGTGAACCGGTAGAACATTTAACAGTTGATGTACCTGAAGAATATACCGGCACTGTGATGGACGGAGTTATAGGCAGAAAAGGTGAAATGCTAAATATGTCGCCGACTGCTCAGAGCTATGTTAGACTTGAATTTAAGATTCCGTCAAGAGGACTTATCGGATATAGAAACGAGCTTATGACGGCGACAAAAGGAAATGGTATAATAAACAGTATTTTGGATGGATATGAACCGTATAAAGGGGATTTTCAGAGTCGTTCAAGAGGTGCACTTATTGCCTGGGAAAATGGTGAGAGTATTACCTATGGACTTTTCAATGCACAGGAGAGAGGTACACTCTTTATCGGACCAAATGTAAAGGTATACGAGGGTATGATTGTCGGTGAGAATTCCAGACTCGAAGACATTGTTGTAAATGTCTGTAAGAAAAAGCACGTTACAAATACACGTGCAGCAGGTTCTGATGATGCACTAAAGCTTGTTCCACCGAAGAATTTGAGTCTTGAACAGTGTCTTGATTTTATTGCTGATGACGAGCTTTTGGAGGTTACACCAAACTTCTTGAGAATGAGGAAGAAAATTTTAAAGACAGACCTAAGAGCAAAGGCAAGAAATGCAAAATAATAAAAGTAAGAGGAGCGCAAAGCGGATTTTTGCATTCCTCTTTTAATTTTGACAATATTTAAAATATTTCATTGACTAAATTTTGATTTTAGTGTATAATAAAAATAGTATAATTGCCATAATAATAATTTAAAGGAAGTGTTTTAAATGAGCAAGAGAAAAGTGCTTATAGTTGAAGACGAACAACCGATAGTTGAAATATTAAAATTTAATCTTGAAAAGGAAGGGTATGAGGTGGATTTCGCCCTAGACGGCCTCACAGGATTAAATAAAGCCCTCACCGAAGATTGCGACCTTTTGTTACTGGATGTAATGCTTCCCGGCATGGACGGATTTGAAGTATGTAAAAAAGTAAGAGAGAAATCCGGCGTGCCGATTATAATGTTGACTGCACGCGAAGAGGAGGTAGACAAGGTTTTGGGGTTAGAGCTTGGTGCTGACGACTATATGACAAAACCTTTCTCAATTCGTGAATTAACAGCAAGAGTCAAGGCAAATCTCAGAAGAATCAGCACCGAAAATATATCTCAGGGTGCATCCGATGGTAAGATTATTACATCGGGAGATTTGAGTATTAACATGGAAAGATACGAAGTTCAAAAGAGGGGAACAATCATCGAAATCACTTTAAGAGAATTTGAACTTTTAAAATTCCTTGCTATGCAACCTGAAAAGATTTTCACAAGAGAAAGTCTTTTGGAAAATGTATGGGGATATGAATATTATGGAGATGTCAGAACTGTAGACGTTACTGTAAGACGTTTGAGAGAAAAGATTGAAGACGACCCGGGAATGCCAAAATACATTGTAACAAAGCGTGGCGTGGGTTACTACTTTAATAAGGCTTGATGATATGTTTAAAAGTATCCGTTATAAGATGATTTTTATATTTGTTTTGTTGACGCTTTCGATTATTACAGTAATCGGCTCGTTTACCATTACAAATATAATATCCTTTTACAATAACGAGTTCACTGTTAAAATGCAAAATGTATTTGAAGCGGACTTGTTATATCAACTACAAAAAATTGCTGAGGTAGATGTCGATCACACAGGCATAAACGATGCCTTGAGGACTCATATCGGCCCTTTAGGGATTGATACATACAGATTTTACTGTATTTTGGATGGTAAAACCGGAAATGTATTGGAAACATCAGATGAATTAAAGGGGAGAAATATTGATAAAACCGATAATGTAATCTTGGCAATGTCGGGAAAAACCGGAAACACCCCGAGTACTAATAGCTCATTTATGGACTATGCAGTTCCTATCAATGTTAACGCCGAATGCAAGTATATTGTTTATGTCAGGGACACAAAAGTTGAAATTCAAAACGTTATTAAAAGCGTTACCATAATACTTTTACAATCGATATTTATTGCAGTAATCACTGCTATAATTATAGGATTGCTTTTGAGCCGGACTATTACAACACCAATAATAAAACTTACTAAAAAAGCCGAAAAACTTGCTGAAGGTGACTTTGATTCTATGGAAGAAACCAAAGCAGAAGATGAAATCGGAAAACTTACAAACACCTTCCATTCGATGGCACAGGCTCTCAATGAAACTATAAGCGAAGTTAATTCCGAAAAGACAAAGATAGAAACCCTGCTTTTAAACATGACAGATGGAATTCTGGCTTTTAATCTTGACGGCAAAATAATCCATATGAATCCGGAAGGGAAAAAGCTTACCGACTGCTCAGAAGATGCAGATTTTAACTTATTATTTAAAACATTAGACGCCGACATAACTATGGGAGATATGCTATATATCGAACATGACAAGCCGGTTGAAAGACAGGTTTTTTATAACGATAAATATATAAAACTAACCTTTGCACCAATGAGCATTGACGGAAAAATTGCCGGTGTGTTGGTGGTTTTACATGACATTACAAAACAGGAAAAGTTAGAGCTTTCAAGACGTGAGTTTGTCGCCGACGTATCTCATGAATTAAGAACACCTCTTGCAACGGTAAAATCTTATGCAGAAACCTTGATTGACGGTGGCGTTGATGACAAAGAACTTCAAAATAAATTCCTGTCGGTAATTGTCAAGGAAACCGACAGAATGACAAGAATTGTTAAGGATTTATTGACTTTATCAAGGCTTGATGAGAGTGATAATGTCCCTAAAACTTTAGAAGAAATTGATGTCCAACAGTTTCTTTCGGGCATTATCGAAAAGATGTATATAAACGCACAAAAGAAAAATCAGACGGTTACTTATTCTATTGCAAAGGATATCCCAAACATTACGGTGGAGAGTGACAAGCTAGAACAGGTAATTATAAATATTTTATCGAATGCTATAAAATATACTCCTGATGGGGGACATATAAAGGTTGTTTCGGGTGCACTATATAGCGAGATTTTTATAAAGATTATTGATGACGGAATCGGTATACCAAAAGAAAACTTAAAAAGAATTTTCGACCGTTTTTACCGTGTAGACAAGGCAAGAAGCCGCGATACCGGAGGAACGGGGCTCGGCCTTGCTATTGCAAAGCAGATGATTGAAAATATGGGTGGAACCATTAAGATAAATTCGGAATATCAAAAGGGAACAGAAGTAATAATTTCTATCCCTAAATAATTGTTAAATCATTTTAAATGTCGTGTAATTGATTTGTAATATAGTTTGTGGTATACTATAATAAATAATAGCAGTAGTATCGAATTATAATTGGTTTTTAATTTTTAGGAGTGAAAGTAATGAAGAAGATTATATCAGTTTTGATTCTTGCATTTTCATTAGTATTGATGGTGCCAACTATTGGTCAGGCGGCATATGGGAATACAATATCATTGCACGAAAAAGGCAATTCTGAAACCCTTGTATACATAAAAAGACCCGAATCTCATTCTGCATCTACATCAGATAGAACTTACACAATTTCAGCAGTAGGTGCACAGGGTACAAAAATCAGAATTTATAAATATAACCCTCAAACCGGCGTATGCGAGTTAATTAAGAATGATGCGTATATTGGTGCCAGCGGTTTATATAGCACAGTAGTTGAACTTACAAACAATTCAAATGTCTTTATGGTTACAGCAGAAAAGGGTCAGACTTCTCAGGTTGTCAGAATTGATATCAATAAAATTCAAAAAAGCACCATTGATAAACTTAGAAACATAACTGTAAGCATCAGAAATTTCTTTGATTAATATTGGAGATTGATATGAAAAAGGAGCATTTTAAAAACATTGTACTCACCATTTTGGTTGTTATGAATATTGTTTTAGGCTCGAATATATTGTTTGATAAAAAATTATGGCCTTCGGGCTATAATTTTTTTAATTTAAGCAGTTTTCCACTTATCAGTTGCTTTAAAAAGCAGGATTTGGACACATATAACGTGGAAAAAGCCCAGCATCTTACCATGCCTGATAAAATCATATTTAACACCGGTGACCAGTCTACAAGATTTTCGCTCCAATCCAGCGATAGTGATTATAATAAAACCTTGGAGGAATGTAATAAAATTCTATCATTATGCCTTAAAGAAAAGAGCGAAAACATTATTGAAATTCTACCCGAAGAATGGTTTTCATCTTTAATGTCTAAATCGGTATATCTTAGCTACTATCCCGTTTTTCAGACAAGTTTTTTTGCAAATTCCCTTGGTATAATTGATACAACAGTTGATGATAAAATACATAGTTTTTCAAATGTTGTAATTGCAACATCAAACGATACCAATGTATATATTGAAGACAGCAATACAAAAAAATACTATAAAATCATAGTAAGCCGGAAAAGTGAGAGTTTTAACGAAATGGTATCTTCTGTTATAGCCAACAGAATCAATGACGGAGCAATAATTAACTATTCCTTTGATTTAAACTTTGATAAGCCGTTTGGCGACCAAAAAACCATAATCAGCTCAATGGTGCCAATTTATTCCCAGACCCAAAAAGCACCGGTTATTTTAGTTAAAAACCCACTGCTTACCGAAGGGAAATTTGATAATATCAAGATTAATAATATTGCTACACTTTTCTATATGAACCCAAATACAGCAAAAAGATATACAGATGCAGAGGGAAACATAGTTTATGTTGAAAATAACGCAACGCTTATGATTTCTCCGAAAGGCATAATTGAATATAAGGCAAAGGATTCGGGGATAATGCTTGCTCAGTCGGGTAATCACTATAACGCTGTTTCAAAACTAAATGACTTTTTGGGTAGTATCTGTCACGTAACAGGAACAAATCCGGGACGTTACCTTTCATCCAAGGCGACGGACGGGGAAAAGTCTGTAACGTTTGACTATATTTTCCAGGGTTTACCCGTAAAAATTATGATTGATAATATGAGACACTCAGCTACTGCTACAGTCGAAGACGGAAGGTTAAAGGAACTTAAGGTAATTTTAAGAAACTATGCTTTGTCTGATGAAATGGTAATGACTCCTGAATATATTAAGGCAGTTGATGATACAATCCAGGAGTATTCTGACATAAACGGAGAAATAACCATAAACAAAATGTATCTTGCATATAACGATTCAGGACTTTCTGTTGAACTGAGCCCTGATTGGCATACCGAGGTCAATGCTGTAATTTTCGAAGATAAGGAGGGATAATATGTATTGGAGTAAAGTTAAAACTATACTTATTTTCTTCCTTATAATCACTAACGCCATTTTATTGATGAATTTATATTCAAACAATAAAGATACCCTCTTTTTAAAAAAGGAGGTTATATCCTCAACTGTATCGATACTTGAAAAAAACGGTGTTATAATTGACAATTCGATAATTCCTAAAAGAATAGTTACCTTAAAGCAATTTGAAGCGGACAATATCATAAAAAGCTACGACGAATTTTCCAAAGCAGTTTTGGGAGAAGGATATGAAAAAATTACCGATACGCACTATCAAAGTGACAAAGGATATATTGATTTTTCAGGCGATAGATTTAATATTTCGATAAAGTCTGATAAAGGTATCCCCGCATCAAAAGAGCAGGTTTTAGATTTTTTTAAAGAATTTAACCTCGAATTAACGGATTTTGAATATAAAAACGCTCAGGCTTTTAAGAAAAACGGTAAATATGATATTTTTGACTGTAATATTACCTTCCATAAATCAGGGGATATAATGGAAATATCGGGCGTGTGGTATGAGAAAAATAAAAATGCAATATACTATGGCAACGAAATTAAGCCTATAACATCGGCTTTGATTGACTTTTTATCAGACCCGATGAAACCCGCGGAACAATGTAAGATAACAAATATTAAGCTTGGATATATGCTTTCCGAAACTGCAAGTTATCATAAATCTATTGTACCGATACCGGTATGGGAGTTGGAACTTTCAAACAATCAAAAAGTGTATATCAGTGCAAGGGCAAATGTATAAAAGGTCTGTAAAATTTTTATAGACCTTTTTTTAATAAATTGTAAAATATAATAATTTTTAATTGACAGAGTGAAAAAAAGGATATAAAATTTTAGTAAATAACGGAATGAGGAAGGAAAATAAAAATGTCGGAAGATGCTAATGTTAATTTAGAAAGCTTTTTTGAAAATTCAAAAGGCTTGATGCAGTTTATGTCTATGTATAACAGTGCCATAAAAGAAGTCAGGACAAAATTTGAAATTTTAAATGATGATTTGTCTATGGACACCGACCATAACCCAATTGAAATGATAAAATCAAGAATTAAAACCCCTGAGAGTATCTTAAAAAAGCTAAAACGCAAAGGTTTATCATATGATATAGATGCAATAACTAAAAACATCTATGATATTGCAGGGGTCAGGGTTATCTGTTCCTTTGTTGAGGATATCTATAAAGTTTCAGAGATGATCTCATCGCAAGATGATATTAAAGTCATTGAGATTAAGGATTACATAAAAAACCCTAAGCCTAACGGATATAGGAGTTATCATATGATAATAGAAATTCCGGTGTTTTTTGCTCAGTGCCGTAGGAATATGAAGGTGGAGGTTCAGCTAAGAACCATTGCCATGGATTTTTGGGCAAGCCTTGAACATAAAATGCGTTATAAAAAAGATGTAGAGGGTGTTGATGGGGTTTACAAGGAGCTGAAAGATTGCGCAGAAATTATAGCCTCAACCGATTTGAAAATGCAAGAAATAAATAAATCAATCTCAAAAATGAAGGATAAGCATTAAAAAGCTTGATTTTTTCATCAAATATTGTTATAATTAAAACCATAAAACATTTAGAAAGGATACATAAATATGAAAATCAGAATCGCAATTGCCGGATACGGAAATATTGGAAAAGGTGTAGAATGTGCTATAAAGCAAAATAGAGACATGGAGCTTTATGGTGTGTTTTCAAGAAGAAACCCTGAGAGTGTTAAGACTCTTACCGGTGCAAAAGTTTATTCTATAGATGATTTAGTGGACCACAAAGATAATGTTGATGTATTAATTTTGTGTGGTGGAAGCGCTAAAGACTTACCAGTTCAGACTCCTGAATTTGCCAAGAATTTTAACGTTATAGACAGTTTTGATACACACGCAAAAATCCCGGAGCATTTTAAAAATGTGGACGATGCGGCTAAAAAATCAGGAAAAGTGGCAATTATTTCTATTGGCTGGGATCCGGGAATGTTCTCATTAAACAGACTCTACGCCGAGGCAATATTACCATCAGGAGAAAATTACACCTTCTGGGGAAAGGGAGTAAGTCAGGGACATTCCGATGCAATCAGGCGAATTGATGGTGTTATAGATGCAAGACAATATACCATCCCGATTGAGGATGCTGTAATAAGAGTAAGAAATGGTGAAAATCCGATTCTTTCAACTCGCGAAAAGCACGAGCGAGAATGTTTTGTTGTGGCAGAGCCTGGTGCAGATTTAAAAAGAATCGAAGAAGAAATAAAAACAATGCCAAATTATTTTGCTGACTATAATACAACAGTACATTTTATATCACAAGAGGAGATGGATAAAAACCATTCAGGAATTCCTCACGGCGGTATGGTTTTAAGATGCGGAAAAACCGGACTTTCAGAAGAAAACAACCATGTAATTGAATATAGCCTAAAACTTGACTCAAATCCTGAATTTACATCATCGGTTTTGATAGCATACGCAAGAGCTGCCTACAGGTTAAATAAAGAAGGGGTGTCGGGCTGTAAAACTGCATTTGACATAGCACCTATATACTTAAGCCCAAAATCACCCGAAGAATTGCGTAAAAATCTGTTATAAACTTAAAATAACCTCTATTTCACCAAATATAGAGGTTATTTTTATATTTTGGGCAAAAACACACTAAAATACCTTGACAAAGCATATGTATTTATATATAATTAACATAATAAATACAAAAAAGGAGAATGTCTTATGTTTTGTAATAATTGTGGAAAAGAAGTACCCGATGGTGATATGTTTTGCCAACACTGCGGTGCAAAGGTAGGACAGGAAACACCTGTTGAACCGGTTCAGAGCGAGGTAGTTCCTCCTCAGAAAACACCAAAGAAATTCGGTAAAAAGATTTGGGTGCCGATTGTTTCTGTTATCGGAGTTTTAGCAGTATCAGTCGGTGTGGCATTTGCGCATCCCGTTGGCAGAAACTTCTTAACAAAGCTTGTTATGTCACCGGAAAAGTATTTTGAACATAGCTTAACCAAAAATGCAAAAGGTTTGACCGATGACCTATACGCATCAATTAATTCATTTAAAGGGCTGGGCTTTAAAGAAGGCGGAGCCGAAGGTGAAATGAAGGTTGAATTTGGCGAAGGTTTTAAAGATGTAATTGAAGAGGCAGCGGGTGATGAGGCAGCATATATTACATGGATTGACAGTTTTGGTGCTGATTTTGATGTGGCTGTTAGCAAAAAAGGGTTATCGGGAGATTTTACATATAAAATCAATGACAGTAAAATCACAACTGTTGAACTTGATGAAGATTTAGAAAACTTTATTGCATACTATAGATTCCCTGACATCAACGATGAAGCATTAAAGGTGGATTTCAGCGAGACATTTGAAGAAGCAGGCATGGGCGAGCTGATGTCTATACTTGGAAATATTTCAAAGGAGTTAGATAAGATATATGGTCTTATTCCTGAACAGAAGGTAGTTGAAGATATCTTTGTAAGATATGCAAAGGTTATTGCCGGGGAAATAAAGGATGTCGAAGAAGAAACAGAAAAAATCGAAATCGAAGGCGTTACACAAAAGTGCACAGTTCTTACTGCCGAAATCGATGGAGATGTACTACTTTCGATGGCAAAAGGCGTTTTAGAAGAAGTTAAAGACGACGAAGATATCGAAGACATTATAAAAGACTTCATGAGTGCATATAATGTAGATGAAGGAAATTACGACAATTTCGTTGAAAGTATCAACAATGCATTAGATAATTTCCCAGATGAAATCGAAGAAAATATTTCATTTGACGTAAAACTTTACGTAAATAACAAAGGTGAGATTGTTGGTTTTGGCGTAGAAGTTCAGGGTGCCGAGATTTCATTTATAACACTTGAAAAGGGTAGCAAGAAAGCTATAGAATTTAAGGTAGAAGCACCCGGAGCTAACATTGCCTTCTCCGGTATGGAAGAAGAAAACGGCGGAAAGGTAAGCGGAGAATATACCCTAAAGGCTAATTCTATGGAGCTTATATCTGTTAAAACATCAGGTGTCGATGTAGAAAAAGCGAAGAACGGCGTATTTGTTGGCAATATGACAATTGAGGCAGGAAAAGGTATTTCCGACTTGATGGATATGATGGGCGGCAGAAGTGAAATGGCAGATGTTATAGATGTTATATCGTCATTGAAGCTTGAACTAACAGCAACCGATACATCAGGAAAGCTTTCTGTATATGCAAAGGATAAGATGTTTATTGCCATGACGGTTGATGCTAAAGAAAATAGCAACACAAAGTTAACATTCCCTGATTCATATGTAACCGTTACAGATGCATCTGATATGGAAAGCTGGCTTTCAGGATGCTCAATTGACGGATTACTCTCAAACTTAAAAGACGCAGATTTGCCGGGTGAATTAGCATCTGAATTAGAGCAAAGTTATGCTGAAAGTCAGGTTTCGAACGGGGCTATGATGGATGAATATTCCGGAATGCAATATACTCCCGATGAACTTAGATATTTAGCTCACGGAATGATAATGGAACAGGAATACATTGGTAAAGCATCAGGTATATATGATAATTACTAAAATATAAATTATTAGAGGAATTTAATATGGCTAAAAGAAAAAAAAGAAAAGATTTAGGGTTATCGGTTTTAGGGGTATTGCTGTTTGTAGTGTTAATTATATTCTTCTCGGGTTTCTTTGTAGGATATAGCTGTGCAGATAAGCCAAAGACCGAGGATGCTCCAAAGGTTTTGGAAAAAAACGAGCCGGATACTACAACAAAAGAAACCGAAGCTGATCCTTTAGTCGAAGAAAAATTAGGGGATATGACTCTTAGCGATATGGTATATCAGATGATGATTGTATCACCCGAAGAAATCACGAATGTAGAAGTAGCAACTTTGGCGGGGGAAAGCACAAAGAAGGCTATTGAAGCAAAACCAATAGGCGGTTTGGTATATGCTGCTAAAAATTTTGAAGATGCAGCACAAACCGAGTCACTTATTAAAAACTCACAAAGTTATTCAAAATTGCCTCTATTTATCGTTATCGCCGATGACGGGGCTGACAAATATTCTGAAGAAGAGTTTAAAAACTTTGGCTTTAATCTTATATTAACGGATATGCTTCTTACAAAGTCTGAAACAGTTCAAATTGATGATGTGGTAATCTATAAGTATGAAGAAGGTAAATCTGTTGTTGACGCAATAAAATCCGGAGCAAATATGATTTATAATTCAACCGAATTAGAAGATTCTCATTCATTGATTATGAAGGCTTTGGAAGATGGTGACATTTCTGAGGAAGTTATAAAGGAAAATGTAAAAAAAATTTTAACTCTAAAGCTTTCTAAAGGAATTTTAAACTAAAACAAGAATAAGGTGTGTGTGATGCGAGAAATTTGCAGGGCACACACCTTTTTAAAAGAGGACCGGATATGAAGATCGAAAATATACAAAAAAAATACGGTAAAAATACCGTGCTAAATGGAGTTACATTTGAATCAACCGAAGGGCTTTGTGTAGGAATCCTTGGCGGAAACGGGAGTGGGAAATCCACACTCTTTAGTATTCTTGCCGGTGTTAGCAAACCCAACGGCGGTAAGTTTTTATATAACGGAGTGGACCTTTTGAAAAACTCTAAAAAAAGGGAGGAGTTAGTTGGCTACGTTCCGCAAAGCACTCCACTAATTGAAGAGCTTACCGCATACGACAATTTAAGGTTATGGTACGAAAAAGACGAAATGGAAAAAGCACTAAACACCGGGGTTTTAGCTATGCTTGGAATAAAAGAATTTTTGAAGGTTCCGGTATATAAAATGTCGGGTGGTATGAAAAAAAGATTGGCAATAGGATGTAGTGTTGCGCATAACCCCAAAATTCTTTTATTAGATGAGCCGTCTGCTGCCCTTGATTTGGTGTGTAAAGAGCGAATTTCAAATTATTTAAAAGAATATAAAAAATCAGGCGGAATTATACTTTTAGCGACCCATGATGTTCAGGAACTTCCGCTATGTGACAATTTATATATTCTAAAAGACGGCGTTTTAGAAGCTTTTGAATTTGACGGAAACTTACACAAATTAGTAGGAAGGTTATAAGAATGAATAAAAAAACATATTTAGGATTGCAACTGAAAAAAACAGCTAAAATCTATCCGATTATTCTTATTATAACCTTTATTACTGTGGTTTTAGTCGGAATTGCAGGTGCGATGCTTTTAAAGGGTGACAGTGAAAACAAAACCCGAATAAAGATAGGTCTTGTTGGAGAGACTGAGGATTCATATTTAAATATAGGGTTGACGGCTTGGGAAAATCTTGATAGCTCAAGGTATTCCATAGAATTTCAGAAACAATCGGGGGAAGAAGCAAAAAGCGATTTGGCGGAGCATAAAATTTCAGGGTACATTTATATCCCAAAAAATTTTGTAAAGGACATCTTTTACGGGAGAAATACTCCGGCAACATATGTAATGTCTGATAAATTAACAAGTTTTGAAAGTATTATGGTTTCGGAAATTGCGATGAGTATATCTGATATTGTTGTAAATTCACAAAACTCGATTTACGGTATGCAGCTTTTGGCTTTTGACTATGATAAGACGGCGGATCTTGATAAAAAAATCAATATGATGAACTTATCCTATATCGAAGAAATTATCAAAAGGGAGCAAATGTTTGATATTGAGGAAATGGGTGTTGCAGATTCGGTTACCATGGGCGGATATTATATTGCCGGAATAATCCTATTTTTGATGCTCATATGGGGCATTTCATGTAATAAGCTTTTTTTAAAGCACGATCTTTCAATGGCAAAGGTACTATACTCAAGAGGTCTTAAAAGCTTCTGGCAAATCTTTTGCGAATACATAAGTTTTTTTGCGGTAACATTTGCCACCTTCTTTGTATTTTCAGTAATATTTGGAATTATAGTCGAAGGTAATGATTTTGGGGTTTTGGAACTTAAAAACTCAGGAGTTTTCTCATGCATGGGGTATATTTTTAAAATTATACCTGTGATTTTAATGATAACCGCTATGGAGATGCTTTTATATGAAATGGCAGAAGGGACAATAAATTCTATAATTTTACAATTTATTGTGGCAGTTACATTGGCATATCTTTCGGGATGCTTTTATCCAAACACATTTTTCCCGGAAAGTGTGCAAAATTTTGCCGGCATTTTACCATCGGGAGTGGGTTTTTCTTATCTTAGAAAATGCATGAGTAAAGGTTCGGTTATAAATGAATTAGTATGGTCACTTTCATATTTTATTCTATTCTTTACCTCCACTGTTTTTGTAAGAAAATATAAGACGAAGGGGGACACGCAATGAAGAAATTAAAAAAACTTATGCTGTGGTATCATATGTTTAATAAAAGACTTTTACACAAATACAGTTTTATATTGATTTTGGTATTGGTTCCGATTCTTGTTCCCGTTGCAAAGCTTGCTATGAGTGAAGATAGCAGTATTTTGAAGGTGGCCCTGGTTAGTAACGAAAGCAAAAGTGCCGAGGAGATTGTAAAATCGTTATCAAATAAAAAAAGTATTATAAAATATATAGTTTTTGATACAGAAGAGGCGGCAAGAAAGTCGGTTAGATTACAAGAAACCGATGCGGCGTGGATATTTAGCGAAAATTTTGATGAAGAGCTTTCAGAATATGCCAAGGACAGGAGTAAAAAACCTATTATCTCGGTGGTGGAGAGGGAGGATAATATTGCTCAAAAGCTTTCAAGAATACAGCTTTTCGGTTCGGTTTTTCCACATCTTTCGTATGAGCTTTTTAAAGGCTTTATTTATAAAAATATTTTATCGCCTGACGAAATTCCTGAAAGGTATTTAAAAAATTATTACGCCACCGATTCGGCTGACGGTGATGTGGTAGAAATTAAAACTTTTAACGACCAAAGGACTAATTCAGACAGTGACTTTTTAACTGCACCGTTTAGGGGGATATTATCAATTTTAATCATTTTTGCCGGAATATCGGGTATCATGATGTTTTTAACAGATCAAGCGTCCGGAAAATATGATTGGTTGACACCTAAAAAGCGGATAATTCCGGCATTTGGTTTATGTTTTTCTGCAGTATCAATGACGGGTTTGGTAGTATTTTTAGCTTTAATCTTTTCAGGATTTATAAAAAATCTCTTGATAGAAGTTATTGCACTGTTTCTATTTATAATAGCATCAACTCTATTTTCATTATTTTTTGCTGTAGTTTTTCGCTCAGCCGGAAAACTCGGTGCTATGACCCCGTTTTTGATACTACTTATGATAGTGTTATGCCCCATATTTTTTAGCATCGACGTCTTAAAGGGAATTACATTGCTTTTACCACCTTACTATTATTTAAACGCTATAGCTGACAGCAAATTCTTAATATATATGGTTATTTATATTATTGCTTTGTATTTAATTGTAACAGCTCTAAATTGTATACTGAATAATCGGGCAAGAAACAGTTCATATTTAGGATAAAAAGAGGATTTTCCTCTTTTTTTCTTTTCAAAAATTCCGATATATTCCGCTAGAATTCTTATATATTTTTTGCAACAAATAAAATGTGTAAACTGCACAAAAAAGATATCTTTTTTTGGTTATTAAATGCATTTCTTGAAATGATTTTATTTGTTATAATATCTTAAAAATGCTTAGATTTCTTTGTTAAAATTTTGGCGAAAGGAGTTGTTTTTGTGGCAAAAAAAGAGCTGTCAGATAGCTTAAAAATTAAAAAAATTGCCAAGGCTGCCGGTGTTAGCGAAATGGTTGTTAAAAGGGCTTTATCAAACTACAGAAATATTAGTTCCGAAAGTAAGAAAAAAGTTTTAAATACAGCAAAAGAACTCGGATTTACTCTCTCAACTCCTTCCTGTGATATTGCAATTATTTTGCCGTCCATGCCTGAATATTTTTGGCATAAATTTTCGAAATATTTGGAAAGCTATGCGAAAGAAAATAAGTTAAAGTATAGATTTTTTGTATATACATCGGTAAAAGATGAAGAAGATTTACTTCAATGCATAAAAAAAGCTGAAGATGCTGAGGCAAAGGTATATATTATTGTAGGTCAGGATTTTCCGCAGGTTAAGGCAAAAATTAAAGAGCTGGCGACCGAAAAACCTGTAATTTTATTAGAAGAATATTTAGAAATAGAAAATACTTGTTATATAGGCGAAAATTCTTTTCAGAGCGGCTATGAGCTTTGTGAACTTTATTTTAAAGAGTATCCGGGCAAGAAGAATATTTTGCTTGTAAGAAGCAGTATTGACAATAGTAACGACGGGCGTTTAGCAGGTTTTTATAAAGCTTTAAAAGATTTGGGGATGCCTGAACCTGATTTCGTAGATGTTCAACGCGGAAACAGGATTGTGGCATCTACTATTGCAAGAAAGTTAAACGAATTAGGGGACAAATGTGACTGCATATATTCGCCATCAGGATACTTGAGTGAATCGTGCAATGCTGTTGTAAAATTAAAAAGTAATAAGGAACATCACTGTATCGGTTTTGAGAGCAATAAGCTTACAAATAAATACTGTAAATTAGGGCTTATAAAAATAATAGTAGACCAGGATATGGATGGTCAGTCAAGGGAAGCAGTAAATCTTGCAACCGAATGCTTAAAGACGGGAGAAAAACCCAAAGAAAAATGTATTTATATAAAGAGTAAGCCTGTAAACCTTGACGACTTACCTGAAGATGAATAAATGCGAATTTAATTGAAGAAATTGGATTTTGGCATTGACATTGTTGACTTAAGGTGGTATATTTATAGTGAAATTTACTGTAAACTCATTTAGTATTTAAAATTGATTTTTCAATTTTAAAAATATAAACAAAAAGAAACTTAAAAGGGGAGATTTTTCTATGGCAAAAGAGAGATTGAAAATCGGTATTTTCGGTGCCAGAATGGGCGGTATGCATTTAAAGATTTTTAAAGCCCTTTCTGAAATGGCGTATGTTACTGCAGTTTGTGAAAAGGACGTTGAGCTACACGACACTTTCGGTGACTGGATAGAACCCGATTGTAAGTTCTACACAGACTTCGATGAATTTATCAAGTCAGGCATTGATGCTGTAATTTTAGCAAACTATTTTGACGAACACGCAAAGTATGCAATCAAGTGTTTTGAAGCAGGTGTTGACGTATTATCAGAAACAACTGCAGCACCATCACTCGCTGAGTGTGTTGAACTTGTAGAAGCTGCTGAAAAATATGGAAGAAAATATGCATTAGCAGTTTGTTGTACATACTTTAAGGGCGTATATCCAATGAAAACCCTTATTGAATCAGGCGAATTCGGTAAAGTGTTGTCGGCTGATGCAGAGTATCACCATGGTCATGAACCAACTCAGGATTCAGCATTGGTGACAAAGAAGGTTGAACTAGATCTTGAAAACCTACACTGGAGAAAGACTATGCCTTCTTGCTACTACAATATGCATACATTGGCACCTCTTATGATGGTTACAAACACAATGCCGGAAACTGTGTATTGTAATTCGGTTGAAAACAGAGATTTCTGCGAAGAAAACGGTAAACTTACCGACACACCTGGGGCGATTACCTCAACTAAGATGAATAACGGTGCAGTATTTAATACAACAGGATGTGCATCATACATTCCTACAAGCAAATGGTATAGAATTAATTGTGAAAAGGGATGTTTGGAAACAGAAAGAACAGACTGGAGAGAATCTAAGATTGTTGTAAGAAGAAGAGCTGACCGTTGTGAAGTAATCGATATGGACGGAATGGAATCGGGCTTGAATAACGAGGAAATTAAGAAAATTCAAGCAAATGCCGATACATCACACCATGGTGGTATTAACTTCTATACAGGGTATCACTTCGTTAAGTATTTATTAGGCGAAGAAGAGTCATTGTTCGACGTATATAAGGCAGCAACAGTTTCTGCTTGCGGTATTCTTGCATGGTATAGTTCTCTAACCGGTAAAGAATTCAGAGTCCCTGACTTTAAAAATAAGGCAGACAGAGATTTAATCCGTCACGACTGCAGAAAGCCTTTCGCTAAGCGTTATGCGGATATGAATATGCCTTGCAGAATGGCAGACAAAGATAAGTTTGACCTTTATGATCCAAAATATAAGTTTGGTCTATAATATCTTAAAAAAGGAACTTTTAAGTTCCTTTTTTTGTAGAATAATTTTGTTGATTTTTTTAGAAAAATGTGTTATAATGGCAAACGGAGTAAAATTTAAAAAAGGAAGCGAATAAAATGAATCTAAAAAACAACAAGTGGTTTAGAGCGGCAATTCCGGCCCTACTATTGCACTGTAGTATCGGAACAGTTTACTGCTGGTCAATATTTAGCCAGAATATTGCAGACTACATAGGCTTTTCTAAGGGTGCAACTGAATGGGCATTTAGTTTTGCTATATTCTTTTTAGGAATCTCTGCGGCATTTTTAGGAAATGTAGTTGAAAAAGATATTCATAAATCATCTTTAATTGCGGCAATTTGCTTTGCAGTTGGTATGGCGGGAACCGGCGGATTTATTTACTACGGCGGACTAAACCCAGGAAACCCAATAGCACTTATTGGTATTTATGTATGTTACGGCCTTATTATGGGTATCGGTCTTGGTACCGGATATTTATCACCTGTTAAAACCCTGATGCTTTGGTTTAGTGACAAAAAAGGTTTGGCAACAGGTCTTGCCGTTGCCGGATTTGGTGCTGCAAAAGCAATCGCAAGCCCAATTATGGAAGGCATGCTTAAGGGAATGGGTGAATCGGGCATCTATAAGATGTTCTTAATCCTTGCTGCAGTATACTTTGTTATGATGTTTGTGGGTCACTTACTTCTTAAAAAACCTGATGACTGGCACGAACCTCAGGGTGATGAGAAAAAGCCTGGCATTATGGAAGTTCTAAAGACAAGACCTATAATGAATTATATTGCTATCTGGTTAATGTTCTATTTAAATATTACCTGTGGTTTAGCATTAATTTCTCAAGAAAAGATGATTGTAAAATGTATTGGACTTGGTGCATCTGTAGGTATAATTTCTACAATTTCTGCAATCTTTAATGCAGGGGGTAGACTTGGATTCTCTGCCTGGGCAGATAGATTAAAGGACAGAAACACAATCTATAAGCTAATATTTATATTATCAATTGTATTTACCGGTATAGTTATCTTTACAAAGGGTATTGAAAACGGTAACGGAAACGGCTTATTGGTTGCTTTGGTGTTAATCCTTATTATGTTTGTAAATGCAGGTTACGGCGGTGGTTTTTCAAACGTACCGACCTTGCTTTCTGACCACTACGGCATGGGAAGTATAAGTGCAATTCACGGTATAACTTTATCTGCATGGGGCGTTGCAGGGTTAACTGGTAACCAGTTAGCATCATGGATTGTAAATAACTTCGGACACGAGGTTATGGTAAACGGTGTCGCTGTAAACCCAACAGGTTATCAAGCGGTTTTATATGTAACCGGTGCTTTATATATTGTAGCATTACTTCTTAGTGTGATTTTTGTAAAACCAAAAAAAGATTAAAATATTCGTTAAAAAGATAGTCTTTTAGGCTATCTTTTTTAGTTAGAAAGTTAAAATTTAGGTTGATATAACCAAAAATAATATAGCAATATAAAAAAAATTAAAAAAAGTTATAAATATGGTAAAAATCAGTTGTTTTTTTGCCGGTTTTAAGTTATAATTATATAGTAGAATGCAAAATTTTTGTGTTGTTAAAAAAGGGGTGCGGATTATGTTTGATAGATTAAGATACGATATTAAATCGGTATTAGACCGTGACCCGGCGGCAAGAAACGCCTTAGAGGTATTTTTACTATACCCCGGAATTGCGGCGGTTTTGTGGCATAGACCGGCACACTTTTTATATAAACATAACCTAAAATTTTTAGCACGTTGGATTTCTCAATGTGTCAGGTTTTGGACAGGGATAGAAATTCACCCGGGTGCCCAAATCGGTAAAGGATTATTTATTGACCATGGTATGGGTGTAATTATCGGAGAAACCACCATAATCGGTGACGACTGTACCATTTATCAGGGAGTAACCCTTGGCGGTACCGGAAAAGAAACAGGAAAACGTCACCCGACACTTGGAAACAATATCGTTGTTGGAAGCGGTGCTAAGGTTTTAGGGCCATTTACCGTAGGGGATAATTCCAAAATTGCGGCAGGTGCGGTTGTTTTATCGGAA
Source organism: Clostridia bacterium (assembly GCA_045603125.1). GTDB lineage: Bacteria > Bacillota > Clostridia > UBA1381 > UBA1381 > CAKSFT01. Next base: position 18,688 of record JAZULN010000008.1, read on the forward strand.
GTGCCGCCAAATTCTACTTGCGTGGGTGTACCGGCACGGATTGTAAAAAGAGAGGGAATAAAGGTTGACCACTCGACCGACCTTGACCAGGTTAAAATTCCCGACCCGGTTTCTATGCAGCTTTGTACTTTATCGGTACATGTTGCAAATTTAGAACGTCAACTGGCAGAAATAAAAAATAAAAGTGCTGATAATTCAGCGGAATAGAGAAGTCGGAGGC
>JAZULN010000009.1:0-27671 GCA_045603125.1 Clostridia bacterium
ATGATATTTTTTGTAATGCGGTCGCCAAACCATTTACTATTATATCATGGAGGTTTTTCTATTGCTAAAGCTTTTTATCCTCCCCCAGTAGAACTGGGGGTTTATTTCCACGCCTAAAGGCACCAATAAAAGGGGCTGTAAAAATTTACAGCCCCTTTTGTGGGGATAGAAAAAATTTTCAGAATGAAAAAATATAGCAAAAGCAAGGTTTTCGCCTTGCTTTTGGTTATCCGACAGCGTACGAAGGTACGCCGAGTGACTATATTTTTTTATAGCAAAACGAATAAAATTATAAGAAAAATTGAAAATCTGAGATTTTCTACAAATAATTTTTAACAATATATTAAATATTCCATATTTTCTATATATTGCTTTCGTTTTGTGGTCTGGACTTTTTTACATCCCCTTTCCTTTTTATAAATAAAAATTATGCTTACCTATTTTGGATAGTAACACCCGATTATTCATAATCCACGAATTCGTCGATGTTTTGGGATTACAGAAAAACAGTGCACTCCCTATAACATTCTCACCTCTTAATGCCCTGTCCGCAGCATATATGCACTGGTTCAGGGGATTATTATAGATAGAGCCGTCAGATACCGGTGTAAACTGTACTCCGTTTTTTCTGTCAAAGATTACGCCATAAATGGTATTGGGAAAGTCTGTGCTTTTAACTCTATTTAAAACCACGTTCCCCACCGCAAGCTTGCCGGAATATGGTTCACCCTGAGCTTCTGCATGGATAATTCGTGATAACCAGAAAAGCTCATCCTCCGAATAGGGAAAATCTGCTTTTATATCCGATTTCTCAATGGTAATTACCCTGTTAGCATCTTCCCAGTCTACCTTTGCACCCATATTCTCGGCGACAAACCGAATCGGAACATAGGTTCTGTTATTTTTTATCTTGGCCGGAGTCCTTAGCTCTACATCTTCTCCCGAAACTGTCGCGTGGGTACTGTCAATTTTAAAATGTATTGTGTCATCGCCATATTTTATGAAAACAGTCCTGTCAGTTCCGTTCCACTGCACCTCATCTGCCGACAATGCCTCTGCTATAAACCTTATCGGCACAAGAGCATGGTCCCTTAGAATATATGGATTCGTATCCATTGCAACAGTTCTCCCGTTTACCTTGACCTTGATTTCATTTTGGGCTTTTACTGTCCCCGAAAAGGCAAGCAGCAGCAAAATTATAAAAGTAACATACTTTTTCATTTTTATCACCCTTTCCACTCTCCAACGCCAGTTAAAATTATACCACACTTTATATGTCCCTTCAACCCGCAATTTTTTCCAACAAAAAAGGAAGATGTAATCATCTTCCCAAATTTAACAATACCTTTTTTAGGTCCTCGACACTTTCTGCAAGAAAATCTGCTCCCGCATTTTTTAGTTCATCTTTTTCACCATATCCATAAAGAACACCTATGGATTTTAAGTTGTTCTCCTTTGCTCCCATTATGTCAAAGCACCTATCCCCTACCATTATAGCTTCCGTTAAGGAGTATTTACCTAAAAGATAGGTTATAACTGATGACTTTTCAACTCGGTCGCCATTTAGCTCACTCCCAACGATACCATCAAAATATTTATTAAGCAAAAAATGTTCAAGTATACGTTTCGCATAAACCTGAGGCTTTGATGTTGCAAGATAGATTTTATGTCCCTCGTCTTTTAGTGCTTTTAGCATATCTTCTATGCCTTCATAAACCTCGTTTTCATATAGGCCTTTATCGGAAAAATACTCTCGATAAACCTTAACAAGTTCGTATCCTTCACTTTCCGAAAATCCGTAATAACGCGAAAAAGATTCAGCCAAAGGCGGTCCGATAAACTTATAAAGCTCACTACGGTCTTCAACAACGATTCCATATCTTTTTAATGCATACATAACCGAGTTTGTAATTCCAAGCATCGGGTCGGTGATAGTTCCATCTAAATCAAAAAGTATATTCATAGCCTTATTCTTCAAGGGCATGGATTTTGTCGATTCTTTTTTGGTGTCTGCCGCCTTCAAATTCAGCGTCTAACCATGCATCAACTATCATAAAAGCAAGCTCACGCCCCAATACTCTTCCGCCCATACAAAGCACATTTGAGTTATTATGTACCTTTGTCATCTTTGCACTATAAACGTCTGAGCAGAGTGCCGCTCTTATACCCTTTATCTTATTTGCAGCAATCGATATGCCGATTCCGGTTCCGCAGATTAATATTCCCTGCCGACACTCACCCGATAAAACCGCATCACAGGTAACTTTTGCAATGTCAGGATAATCCACGCTCTCCTCACTAAAGCACCCAAAATCCTTGCACTCTATTCCTTTTTTCCTTAAATATTCAATTACGTGGTTTTTCAGTTCAAATCCTCCGTGGTCGCTTCCAATTGCTATCATTTTAATTTTCTCCCTTTAATTTTTCTTCTAATTCACGCTCCGCCTGAGGCTTTCTTAAATACACAGGTTTTACCTCAAAAGCGGTCTTTTTCTCTTCCTTTTTCATGGCAACGGTTGCTAAACTCGATGCCCTCTGGTCGTTACAGGATGGTGGTGCAAAGACCGCCATATCTTTCATAACGCTCTTGATATAATTTTTATGCACCGGCACGCCGTCACCTAAAAATATAACCTTTTTATTATACTTTAAAAGGTCTTCAACGCACTCTTCTATAGCCAATGCTCTTGGCGGCGTGAGTTCTTCCAAAACTCCGTCTTCCCATTGGTAGACGCCATTATAAACCTGAGCTCTTCTTGCATCCATTATAGGTGATATGATGGCATCCGCCATAAAAACATTATTTGCCATTCCCTCAAGGGTGCTAATCTCTACCACCGGCTTTGAAAGTCCGTGAGCAAGACCCTTTATGGTGGATACCCCGATTCTTAAGCCTGTAAAGGAGCCGGGGCCGTTTGCCACCGCAAAAAGGTCAATATCGGATATGTCCATATCACACCTCTTTAGTGCTAAATCTATCATAGGCATAAGGGTTTCGGAATGAGTTTTTTTGTGGTTTACAATTTCCTCGGCCAAAAGTCTATAGTCTTTTATTATTGCAACCGTTGCGGTATTTGCCGAAGTATCTACTGCTAAAATATTCATCCCTCTATCCTTTCTATGCTGATCTCTCTATAGTTTTCGCCCTTATCATAATCTTTTTTTATAGTTATTTCATATCTTTTATCCGGTAAAATTTCCTTAATGTTTTCCGCCCACTCGATTACCGAGATTCCGTCACCATAGACATACTCCTCATACCCGATTTCATACATCTCATCGCAATCTGCAATTCGGTAGACATCAAAATGATAGAGTGGGAAGACCCCCTCATAACAGTTAACTATTGTAAAGGTGGGGCTAGATAGATATTCTTCTATCCCCAATCCCTTTGCCAACCCCTGAACAAAGGCGGTTTTCCCGACACCAAGGTCACCATTCATGCAAATTACATCACCGCTGGTCAAAGTTTTTGCAAATTCACCGGCAATCCCGGACGTTTCTTCGGGGCTATTTGAATAATAAACCATACTTTAACCTCTTAGAATAATCCTGTAATTATTCCTTTTTCGTCTATGTCAATATTGCCTGCCGCCGGCATCTTCGGTAGTCCCGGCATAACCATAATATCACCTGTTTCAACAACGATAAATCCGGCACCATTTGAAACTCTGACCTTAGATACTGTGATATCAAAGCCTTCGGGTCTTCCTAAAAGTGACGGGTCATCGGACAGCGAATACTGGGTTTTTGCCATACATATCGGCTTTTTATCAAGACCCAGTTCTTCTAGTTTTGCAATTTCCTTTTGAGCTTTTTTTGAATATATTACGTCACGTCCACCATATATCTTAGTAACTATAGCCTTGATTTTTTCTTTAATCGGTGCATCGACGCTATATAGCGGTGCATAGTTTGATTTCTTTTCCTCGATTGCCGCTATAACCTTTTCGGCCAAATCTATGCCGCCCTCTCCACCTTTTAGGAACACTTCAGATAGTGAACATTCAACACCATATTCTCCGCAAGTGTCGATAACAAGCTTTAATTCCTCATCGGAATCGGTATGGAATCGGTTAACGGCAACTATTACCGGCACACCAAACATTTTCATATTTTCAATATGCTTTTTAAGATTTACAATTCCTTTTTTAAGTGCCTCTACATTTGGCTTTACAAGGTCTTGCTTCGGGATACCGCCGTTATACTTTAGTGCTCTTACCGTTGCAACAATTACAACTGCATTGGGGTTTAGCCCCGCAAAACGACATTTTATATCCATAAATTTCTCAGCACCAAGATCTGCACCAAAACCGGCTTCAGTTATTACATAGTCTGCCATTTTAAGAGCAAGCTTTGTTGCGATTACGCTGTTACAGCCGTGTGCAATATTTGCAAAAGGTCCGCCGTGGATAAAGCACGGAGTGTTTTCCAAGGTCTGCACAAGGTTTGGCTTTATTGCATCTTTTAAAAGAACAGTCATAGCCCCCTGGGCATTTAAATCCTTTGCAAATACCGGTTCACCCGATCTAGTATATCCTATTATAATTTCACCAAGTCGTGCCTTTAAATCTTCAAGATTGTCGGCAAGACACAAAATCGCCATAATCTCCGATGCAACGGTAATCATAAATCCGTCTTCTCTTGGCACACCATTAATTTTACCGCCCAATCCTACTACCACATTTCTAAGGCTTCTGTCGTTCATATCAAGAACTCTTTTCCACACGATGTTTGTAGGGTCAATGTCCAGAGCATTCCCCTGATGGATGTGATTATCAATCATAGCCGACAAAAGATTATTTGCAGCAGTAATTGCATGCATATCACCGGTAAAATGAAGGTTAATGTCCTCCATTGGCACAACCTGACTGTAGCCACCGCCGGCAGCACCGCCTTTGATGCCCATAACCGGGCCCATCGAAGGCTCGCGAAGAGCAAGAAGACATTTCTTTTGAAGTCTTCTCATTGCATCTCCTAAACCAACAGTTGTTGTAGTCTTTCCTTCTCCTGCCGGAGTCGGGTTAATAGCGGTAACCAAAATAAGCTTTCCGTCGGAATTTTTCTTCATTCTCTCAATCAGTTCTTCCGACATCTTAGCCTTATATTTCCCATAAAACTCAAGTTCATCTTCTTTTATACCAAGCTCCTCCGCAACATCCTTTATATGTTTCATCTTTGCCGCTTGTGCAATCTCAATATCTGTTAACATTCTCTTATCCTCCCCCGTTTTCTTTATATAATCTTTTCCTTAACAAATAAAGGCTATACCATAATCGGTACAAGTTAACGCACCAATCCCAGCACAGCCAATTATTTAAAGTTTTAATTATTTATTATAGTGGATCCTATCGTCATGCACCTTTTTTAGAAGCATTTCCAAACGACGTTCTGCATCACTCAAAAGGTCATCAACGTATTGGTTGCAGTCGTTTTTAATTTCCATTGCCTGGGTCTGAGCAGAATTTACAAGGCTATTTGCATACTCTTCAGCTTGCTTTGAAATTTCGTTTTCTTCCACAAGTTGTCTTTGCTTTTCTTCAGCAGTCTTAACCAATATATCAGCCTTGTTTTCAGCTTCGTTTAAAATTCTTTGTCTTTCGTCCTTAACCCACTTTGCCTCTTTTAATTCATCCGGATATGCCAAACGCATCTCTTGAATATAATCCATTAAATCTTCCTTGTCGATAAGAACCTTTCCGCTCAAAGGTACAGTTGGTGCCTTATCCACAATTTCTTCAATCATTTCAATTATTTCCATTATATCCATCTTAAAAACGCTCCTTACTTTTTTTGGTATTTTTCTTTTACTTTTTCTGCGATATATTCCGGCACAAGTCCGTCGAGCTGCCCCTGGAACTTCGCTACTTCCTTAACCATGCTTGAACTTATGTATGAAAACTTGGAATTTGTCATCATAAACATGGTTTCATATTCCGGATTTAATGCTTTATTTAAAAGTGCCATTTGGAATTCATATTCAAAATCAGCCACCGTTCTTAAGCCCTTCACAATTACTGCTGCATTATGACTTTTCAAAAAATCGACAAGCAATCCGTCAAATGAGTCACAGCATACATTGGGAAGGTCAGATATCACATGGCTAATCATATCAATTCTCTCATCAGCTGAAAAAAGCGGAGTCTTCCCACCGTTTGAGAGAACGCCTACAATCACCTTATCGTATAGCTTAGATGCTCTTTTTATTATATCAAGATGACCGTTTGTTATAGGGTCAAAGCTGCCCGGATACACAGCTATCCTCAAATTGTATCACCTCTTTGGTATATTGTAACGAATGTTCTGCCATACCGTTTTTGTTTTACAATCGAAAGTCCCTCAAACTCTCCGTGTTCGTCTATATGGTCGCTTTCCAAAACAATAATCCCATCATCTTCTAAGATGTTTTTTTCATATATGCTCTCTATCACGGGTTTAATAAAACCTTTATTGTATGGCGGGTCAAGAAAAACTATGTGAAATTTTTCCTTTGTCGAATTAAGATAATCTTCTGCCGATTTATTCAAAATCGTAGCCTTATCCAAAAACCTCAGCTTTTCTGCATTTTCTCTGATTACCTTTATAGACTTTTGGTCCATATCAACAATAACAGCACTCTTAGCACCCCGGCTTAACGATTCAAAGCTAAGTGCACCGCTGCCTCCAAACAGATCTAAAACCTTAGACTCAAATATGTACTCTTGAATGAGGTTAAATATCGACTCTCTGACTCTGTCTGTTGTAGGCCGGATAGACATGCCTTCAAATTCCATAAGTTTCTGGCCTCTTCGTGTACCTGAAATTATCCTCAAATTACACTCCCCCTACGTTACACATCTATTTTAACTTAAAAATCCGAAAAGGTCAACAGTAAATGATAAATTTTTTTATATTTTTTCAATTTTTTTATCATTTTTATGCTTTTTTCCCATATTTTTACCAGTGCCTCACTAATTCATTATAATTTTTTCAGAAAACATATGAGATATTCGGTTTTTTAATCCTTTATTTTTTTCTAACATCGGGTCATTTTCTAAAATGATTTTTACCGCATCCTGAGCCGACTTTAAAATATCCATATCCTCAAAAAGATTAGCAATCTTCATATCAGGAAGACCGTGCTGACGTGTGCCGAAAAAGTCACCGGGACCACGAAGCTTTAAATCCTGCTCCGATATATAAAAACCGTCGTTTGACATACACATGGTTTCCATCCTCTTTTTCGTCACATCATTTGTGCCGTTACAAAAGAGAATACAATATGCTTTATCCTGACCTCTTCCGACTCTGCCCCTTAGTTGATGAAGCTGAGATAATCCAAATCTCTCGGCATTTTCGATAATCATAATATTGCTGTTGGCAACATTTACTCCCACTTCAATTACCGTAGTAGATACTAAGATTTTTATGTCCCCAAAGGCAAACCTTTTCATTATTTCATCTTTATCTTTTGCCTTCATTTTACCATGCATCAACCCCACCGATATGTCCGGGAAAAGCTTCTCCAGTCTTTCCTTTAGCTCGGTAGCATTTTTAAGGTCAGCATTTTCGGTTTCTTCAATTAAGGGACACACAACATACCCCTGCATCCCCTCGTCAATATTTTTCTTTAAAAATGCGTAAATTCTCTCTCGCATCTTTTCTGAAACCGCATAGGTAGACACCGGTTTTCTTCCCGGTGGCAATTCATCGATAACCGAAATATCCAAGTCACCGTAAAGGATAAATGCAAGGGTTCTTGGAATTGGGGTTGCGGTCATAATAAGCACATGGGGGTTTTCCCCTTTATCAGCAAGCTCCGCCCTTTGTTCCACTCCAAACCGGTGTTGTTCATCGGCAATAACAAGCCCAAGCTTTTTAAACTGAACGTCTTTTTGAATGAGGGCGTGAGTGCCTACTAAAACGTCTATTTCTCCCGACTCTATCTTTTCATAAACTGCCTTTTTGTTTTTAGTGCTCCCCGTTAGTAAGCATACCCTCAAATCGGTTTTTGAAAAGAGGTTCGAAAAGGTTTCAAAATGCTGAGTTGCAAGGATTTCTGTCGGTGCCATAATTGCCGCCTGATATCCGTTTTTTACCGCTATATACATAGAAATCGCCGCAACGGCAGTTTTACCCGAACCAACATCACCCTGAACTAATCTGTTCATGGGTACCGGCTTTAAAAAGTCGGCGGCGATTTCATCAACCACTCTTCTTTGGGCATTGGTAAGTGTAAAGGGCAAGTCGGCAATTATTTTATCACGACATGCCACGTCTTTGAAGGCCTCTCTTATTTCTTTATTCCGTCTGCCTCTTTTTACTAAAAGTGCCAGCTGTAGAGTGAAAAGCTCCTCAAACACAAACCGCCTTCTTGCAATCCGATAATTGTCAAAATTCTCGGGAAAATGTATATTCTTCATTGCAAAGTTCACCTCTGCTAAGTTATACTTTTCCCTGATTTCTCTCGGAAGATACTCCTCAATCTCACCCCGAACCTTTAGAGCCGATTCCATTGCTGTCTGTAAAATCTTCTGGGTAAGACCGCCTGTTAGTGGATATATAGGGACAATTCTTCCGGTGTATTTCTTTTTCTCAGGCTTTTCAAAAACCGGGTTCACAATTTCTCTTTTACCGCCCTTTTGGGAAATCTTACCGTAAAACATATATTCATCGCCGGTTTTAAACTGATTTTTAACATATTTATTGTTATACCAGATGGCAGTCATAGCCCCGCTCTCATCAAAGATAATCATAGAATATATAGTCATATTCTTCCTGATTCTCGTTTCATGAACAGGCGACATTACCTGTCCCTTTATGCATACATTTTCCCCTGCATAACAGTCGGCAATTTCCTTTACCTCTTTTCGGTCCTCATAACCTCTCGGAAAGAAATATAACAAATCATCAACAGTTTTTATGCCCTTTTTCTCAAACATTTTAGCACGAGCATCCCCTACACCTGCAAGGTTTTTTATGTCCCTCATTTTCTCACCACCTTGTTTCAAAAAAGGCTGCCGACTAACCCGACAGCCTTTTTAACTTTATTCAACAGATATTATATAGTAGTATAAACTCTGTCCGCCATATTTTACCGAGAATTCCACATCCTCGAATTCTTCTTCTAATTCTTCTGCCAATTCCTCGGCATCTTCCTTTGCCACATCCTCACCATAGTAGAGGGTAACAAACTCGCTATCGTCATCAACGGCGTTCTTTATTAGTTCTATTGCCGCATCCTTTACTTCCTTAGTTACCGCACTGATTTTGCCTTCCAAAAGTCCTAAAATATCGCCTTCGGAAATCTTATGGCTATCAATTTCTGTATCACGAACAGCAAAGGTTATCTGACCGGTTTTAACCTTTTTAAGTTCCTTATTCATCTTCTCTTCATTTTCCTCAGGCGTCTTTTCATGATTAAAGCACATCATAGCCGAGATACATTGCGGCACGCTCTTTGTCGGAATCACAACCACCGACTTTTTAGAAATTTCTGCTGCCTGTTCTGCAGCCATAATGATATTTTTATTATTCGGGAAAACAAAAATTGTGTCAGCATAAACCTTGTCTACTGCCGCTAAAATATCGTCGGTGCTTGGATTCATGGTCTGACCGCCCTCAACAATATAGTCAATGCCAAGACTTTTAAAGATATCACTTATTCCGCTACCTACACAAACACCGATAAACCCATACGGCTTATTTTCAGCCGGCACTTCCGGTTTTTCTTCCGAAATAATGCTTTGATGCTGATGCTTCATGTTATCGATTTTAATATTTATCAGTGACCCCAATAAAACTGCTTTTTCAAGCACAAATCCGGGGTTATTGGTGTGAATATGCACCTTTACGATTTCATCGTCATCGATTACTATCATGGAGTCGCCCTTTACCTCTATGGCTTTTTGAAACATCGGAACATTTACCTTTTGGTTCTTCTTCTCCACAATGAACTCTGTGCAATACATATATTTAATCGACGCTGTATCGATAGATTTCTGCGCCTGATTTTTTTCTCCGCTAGACACTTGGTCTTCCAACTCGCCCTTTATAACCTCGCCGGTTTTTAACGCATGAAGTACACCCTCTAAAAAGAACATCCAGCCTTGTCCGCCCGCATCTACGACACCTGCCTGCTTTAAAGCCGGTAGCATATCGGGGGTTCTTGCTAAGATTAGGTTACCTTTCTCGACTGCGCACTCTAAAACTTCAACTATATCCTTTGAGGATTCCGCCTTCATCTGGGCGCCCAAAGCCACTTCTTTTGAAACTGTTAAAATTGTTCCCTCGGTCGGATTCATAACAGCCTTATATGCCGCATCAGAACCCATCTTCAGGGCATCGGCAAACTCTTTTGCAGAGCAGGTTTCCTTACCTTTTAAACCCTTTGAAATACCTCTAAAAAACTGTGATAATATAACACCTGAGTTTCCTCTTGCACCCCGAAGAGTGGCAAAAGAAATCTTATCAGCACAGGCTGTAACGCTAAGACCCGAAAGTCCTGTTACCATTGCCGTAACCGTCATGGACATATTTGTTCCTGTATCTCCGTCAGGGACAGGAAAAACATTAAGTTCATCGACAACATCTTTTTTATTATATAAATTATTTGCACCTGAAATCATCATATCGGCAAATAATTTTCCGTCAAGCTTATTTATAATAATCTCCTCCCAACAACGAACTTTCTATCTTATTCACCGACACGTACAGATTCAACTATAACATCCACACGCTTAACCTTCAAGCCAACATTTTTCTCTATTTTATATTCTACGTTATGAACAATACTATCGCATATAGCCTTAATATTCACGCCATACTCAACTATAATATGCATAGTCACAACAATTCCGTTTTCCTCGGCTGAAATGTCGATTCCCTTGCCCATGTTTTCAAATTTCAATAAATCAACAAGCCCGTCTTTACGGCTCTTTTTTGCCATGCCGACAACACCGTAGCACTTATTTGCCACAGCTCCCGCAATCGACGCTATTACACTATTATCAATAGATACCTGTCCGTATTCACTATCAACCAAAATCGCCATTATAACCTCTCCTTTTTAAAATAAAAATGTCACAATGATAACCATTTTATTATATTTTACTATATTTTATGCAATTCGTCTATAGTAATTTTAAACAATTTTAAATTTGTTAAAAATTTGATTTTTTTATCCTTTTATAGTATAATGAAAAAAAGATGAATTTTAAGGGGGATTCCCATGAATAAAAAGCCGACTCTAAACAGAAAATTTTCATATTTAAGAGAATACACAAACGAAATGCCACGGTTTGTAACCGAATATATCATAGAATATTATAACGGTGAGAGCATAAACACCCAAATCGGTTATGCCATAGATATCCGTGTGTTTTTAAATTATCTCCGGCTTGCAGTCTTCCCCGAAGTAGAGGATATCAAAAATTTTAAAATCTCTCACATAAACTCTATAACTGTAAGCGATCTTATCAGCTTTAAAAGTTACTTAAAGGAGTATGAGCAAGTTTCTATTTCCCCGTCAGGAAAGCCAATAAAGAGGATTTACAGAAATTCGGCTTTTGGCATAAACCGTAAGATGTCGGCAGTAAGAGGGCTTTTTATCTACCTTTATAAAACCGAGCAGATCGACCAGAACATCACCGATAAAGTTGACTTTGCAAAGCTTCATCAAAAGATTAAAAAGCCACTCACCACCCAGGAAACCCTGGCCTTAATAGATGTTATCTATAACGGGGAAAAATATTATGAGGGAAGGCTTTTAACGGAATACCAAAAGCGAAAGCTCCGTGATATCGCAATCTTTACAACATATCTCGGCACAGGAATCCGTGTATCCGAGCTATGTAACTTAAAAATCAATGACATTGACTTTGAAACCCAGTCCTTTATCGTAACGAGAAAGGGCGGCGACCAACAGGAAATTTTTATGCCGCCACAGGTGGAAAATCATATATTGGAATATATAGAATCGGTAAAGGAAAGCCGTCCCGAGGGGAACTCGCCTTTATTTTTGAGCCGCCAGAATTCACAGATGACGGCGGCGGGCGTAGAAAAGCTTCTTAAAAACTATTGTTTAACCGCCGGCATCACTCACCCCGACAAAACCCGCCCCCACGCCCTTCGTCGAACTTTTGCCTGCAGGCTTTTGGAAGACGGCGTGGATATCAAGATGGTGGCAGAACTCATGGGTCATAAAAACATCGAAGTAACCCACAGATATTATGCACAATATAGCCAAAAGGCACGAAAAGACTTAATGACTTCATTGAGCGTTTTTAACGAAGACGACATTTAATCTTATTTTTTAATAAATTTTTCAAAAAAATACTTGACAGGGCATAATTTTTTTGTTAGAATAATATGCGTTGTAAAGGTTATTAACTTTACAAGGATGGATGGTGAATGAAAATTGAGTAAAAATTTAACCATAAATATTCTTATGGATTTTTACGCAGAACTTCTTACCGAAAAGCAAAGGGAAGCCTTGGAACTATATTATAACGATGACTTTTCACTGGCAGAAATCGCCCAGCATATGGACATTTCCCGTCAGGGGGTTCGTGATTTTATTAAAAGAGGCGAAAAAATGCTTTTTGAATATGAGGAGTGTTTAGGACTTTGCGATCGTTTTCAGAGCATCTCAAAAGAGGTTTTGAAAATGGAAGAGTTAATAAGTACATTACCAAAAAAAGATTACAGTGCACTTTCCTTACAACTGGATAAAATAAAAGAATATCTTTAAGAATGAGGTGAGTATATGGCATTTGAAAATCTTGGCGATAAATTGCAAGGCGTATTTAAAAAATTACGCGGAAAAGGTAAACTTACCGAAAAAGATATAAAAGACGCAATGCGAGAAGTTAAGCTTGCCCTTTTAGAGGCAGATGTTAACTTCAAGGTGTGTAAAAACTTTGTAAGTTCGGTTTCAGAAAAAGCTTTGGGACAACAGATTTTAGAATCTTTAACCCCTTCGCAACAGTTGGTAAAAATCGTTAATGACGAGCTTGTAGAACTAATGGGCTCAGAAAATGAACGACTTATATACTCAAAAAATCCGCCCTCAGTTTACATGATGTGCGGACTTCAGGGTGCCGGTAAAACCACCGCAACAGGAAAGCTTGCCCTGCATCTTAGAAAAACTCAAGGCAAGCGCCCGCTTATGGTTGCTTGTGACGTACAAAGACCTGCCGCAATCAAGCAGTTACAGGTTTTAGGAAGTCAAATAGATGTTCCGGTCTTTACAATCGAGGGTGACAAAGACCCTGTAAATATTGCAAAAAAGGCAGTAGAACACGCACGTATCCACGGTAACGACCCGGTGATTATTGATACCGCAGGACGTCTTCACATAGACGAAGTCCTGATGGAAGAGCTAATGAAAATCAAGGAGGAAACTTCTCCCGATGAAATTTTATTAGTAGTAGACGCCATGACCGGTCAGGACGCAGTAAATGTTGCCGAGCACTTTAACTCGCTTTTAGATGTTACAGGCGTAATTTTATCAAAGCTTGACGGCGACACCCGAGGCGGTGCGGCACTTTCGGTAAAAGCTATTACCGGAAAACCAATAAAGTTTTCGTCTATCGGCGAAAAGCTTTCCGATTTGGAAGCCTTCCACCCCGAGCGAATGGCAAGCAGAATCCTCGGCATGGGCGATGTTTTAACCCTTATCGACAAGGCTCAGGAAGCCTTCGACGAAAAGGAAGCCCAAGAGCTCGAGGCAAAAATCAAGCAGCAATCCTTCGACCTAGAAGACTTTTTGGCACAACTCCAGCAGATTAAAAAGATGGGACCTATCTCGCAATTGGTTGGTATGATTCCGGGAGTTGACAAAAAGGCCCTTGACTCTGTTAATATGGAAGAGGGCGAAAAGAGAATGAAGATGATTGAGGCAATTATCCGTTCCATGACGCCTGAGGAAAGGCAAAAACCCCAGCTAATCGGGGCAACAAGAAAAATCCGTATATCGAAGGGTAGCGGTACGAGGGTGCAGGATGTAAATATGCTTTTAAAACAGTTTGATCAGATGAAGCAGATGATGAAGCAATTTTCTAACCCACGTCAACAGAAAATGTTAAAAAGAATGCACAAATTAAGTGGTAAAAGATGATATTTTAGGTCAAAAGACTTTAAATATAAATAATAATTTATGGAGGTAAAATAAAATGGCAGTTAAAATCAGATTAAAGAGAATGGGTGCAAAGAAGGCTCCTTTTTATAGAGTTGTTGTTGCAGATTCAAGATACCCAAGAGACGGAAGATTTATCGAAGAAATCGGTACTTACAACCCACTAACTGATCCTGCAACAGTTAACATTGATGCAGATCTTGCTAAGAAATGGATTTCTAACGGCGCTCAACCTACAGATACTGTTAAAGCTCTTCTTAAGAAATCAAACATTATCTAAGGAGGGGTTAAACGGTGAAAGAGGTATTGGAAATCATTGCCAAATCACTTGTTGAAAATCCTGACGAAGTAACCGTTTCAGAAATCGACAAAGACGGTTCTTTAACATTAGAACTCAGAGTTGCAGACGGTGATATGGGTAAGGTTATTGGTAAGCAAGGCAGAATCGCCAAGGCTATCCGCACAGTTGTAAAGGCAGCTGCAAGCCGTGAAGACAAGCACGTTTCTGTTGAAATTATCTAACCTTAAGATGCGAAAAATTGTGGATGTTTAAAAAGTCATTCGGCTTATTAAACATCCTTATGCATTTTTAGGGGATAGGAAAAAAACTTTGGAATTAAAAAACTGAGCCAAAACTTTAGTTTCGGGTTACCCGAGGGCGTACATGGGTACGTCGAGCGGCGAAGTTTTTTGATAGCAAGAAAATTTCAATTTATAAAAATCGAATTTTTTCGATTTTTTCTTTTAATAAAGCCAATAATTATCTGTATGATATTTCGTTGTTTCATTTTCTTGCGATCCGGAGGTTTTTAACATCCCCACTTATTGGAAAGGAAATTTTTATGAATTTACTTGAAGTTGGAAAAATCATAAATACCCACGGCTTAAAAGGCGAGGTAAAAATTGTCACATGGACAGACTCTCCTGATGTATTTGAAAACCTTGAATATGTTATAATTAAATCCAAAAAAGGCGATATTACTTTGACTATAAAGGGTGTTAAGTACCAGAAAAACAATATTATTGTGAAGTTTAGGGAGTTAGAGCGAATTGAGGATGCAGAGCCTTTAAAAAACTCGGTTTTATATGCACCACGTGAAATGTTAGGAGAGCTTCCCGACGGAGTTTACTATATTGCCGACCTTATCGGACTGGAAGTTTTTGACGATGAGGGACAGAAAATCGGTATAATTGCCGACGTCTTTTCAACCGGTGCAAACGACGTATATGATATAAAACGCGAGGGACAGAAAAACCTACTCCTCCCCGTTATTGATGACGTAGTTTTAGATGTTGATATCGAAGGCGGCAAGGTGACAGTTCACATAATGGAGGGGCTTTTAGACTTATGATTAGGTTTGATGTTTTAACCCTGTTTCCCGAGATGTTTCGTGCTGTTTTGGGGGACAGTATTATTAAGCGTGCCGCCGAAAAAGGCCTTATTGAGCTAAACTTCATAGACATTCGTGACTTTACCGAAAACAAGCATAGAAAGGTTGATGATTACCCATATAGCGGCGGCGGTGGGATGCTTATGATGGCACAACCTGTATATGATGCATATATGAGTATAGCTGAGGGACTCAGTTATAAACCTTTCACGATTTATATGTCCCCACAGGGCAAGGTTTTTAACCAATCTATGGCGGTTGACTATTCAAAACTAGAGCATATAGTAATCCTTTGCGGACACTACGAGGGAATCGACCAGAGGGTGCTTGATATGATAATTGACGCAGAAGTTTCCATTGGCGATTTTGTGTTAACCGGTGGCGAAATCCCTGCCATGGCGGTTATCGATTCTGTGAGTCGAATGATTCCCGGGGTTTTGGCAAACGAAAACTCCTATTCTGACGAGAGTCATTTTGCAGGACTTTTGGAGTATCCCCAATACACCCGTCCCGAGGAGTTTATGGGAGTAAAAATCCCCGATGTTTTAATCTCGGGGCATCATGCAAAAATTAACGAGTGGAAAAGGCAGGAATCTCTTAGGGCAACCTTAAAAAAACGCCCAGATATGCTAGAAAAAGCAGATTTAACCAAGGCAGATTTGGAATTTTTAGAAAAAATTAAATAGGGTTTTATAGCGTGCAGATTAAAAATCCGCACGCTATTTTTTTGTTCTCAACTTTTTTACTAATAAATTAGTAGTTTTTTTCTAAAAAATCCCATATTTTTGCCAAAAACACTTGATATTAACAAGGAAAAAAGGTATAATAGAGTGGAGTATGTGTAGCTATATGAAACACAATCTTCAGAATAAGTTTTTAGCGAGGTTTACTATGGATAATTTAAAATTAGCAGAAATCCTTTTCCCCGAGGTTAAGGAGAATATAAAAGATGTTGAGAAAAAATATCCCAAAAGAGATTTACCGGACGGTGCTATAGTTTCAAGATTTGCGCCAAGTCCCACAGGCTTTTTGCATATTGGTGGGCTTTTTGCAGCCTTCTGTGCCGAGCGAAACGCTCACACAACAGGCGGCGTATTTTATCTTCGAATTGAGGATACCGACAAAAAGCGTGAGGTGGAAAACGGCGTCACCGGTATCGTTAAGGGTATAAAGGACTTTGGCATCACAATCGACGAGGGTATGATGAGCGAAACTGAATCCATCGGTGACTATGGCCCGTATACCCAAAGCCAGAGAAAGGGCATCTACCACGTTTTTGCAAAAGCACTTGTGGAAAAGGGGTTGGCATACCCATGCTTTTGCTCAGCAGAGGACTTGGCAAAAATAAGAGAAGAACAGGAAGAAAAGAAGCTTTTACCCGGATACTATGGCGAGTTTGCAAAATGCCGTAGTCTTACAATAGAAGAAATTGAAGAAAAAATCAAAAACGGCGAAACTTACGTCCTAAGACTAAAGTCACCGGGTTCAGCAGATAAAAAGATGGTTTTAGATGATGCAATAAAGGGTAAAATCGAAATGCCTGAAAACATTTTAGATATTGTTTTATTAAAGACCGACGGCATTCCTACCTACCACTTCGCTCACGCAGTCGATGACCATTTAATGGGTACAACCCACGTTATCCGTGGTGACGAATGGCTGTCTTCGGCACCTATCCATGTTCAGTTATTCGACTGCTTAGGATACGAAAAGCCTGTATATGCCCACATCTCCCCTATTATGAAGGAAGACGAAGAAACCGGCGGAAAGAGAAAGTTATCAAAAAGAAAAGACCCGGAAGCGGCTGTTGAATACTACCACGAAGAAGGTTACCCATATGGTGCGGTTTTAGAGTATCTATATACAATCGCCAACTCAAACTTCGAGGAATGGCGAATCGAGAACCCTGATGCCGATATGAGCGAGTTTAAGTTTAACTTTAAAAACATGAGCCGAGCAGGTGCCTTATTTGATCTATTAAAACTTGCAGATATCTCGAAGACATATATCACAAAATTTACAGCAGAGGAAGTTTACGAAGCTACTGTCAACTGGGCATCGGAGTATAACAAGGATTTCTATGAAACTCTAACCAAAGACCCAGACTATGCAAAATCAATCTTTGCAATCGAGCGTGGTAACGAAAAGCCACGTAAGGATATTGCAAAATGGCAGGATACTGTGGAATACACTAAGTATTTCTACGAGTCACCGGAAAATCTTGAATACCCCGAAAACCAATCTAAAGAGGATATAAAAGCGATATTATCAACCTACAAGGGTATCTACAAAGAGGGTGACACTCAAGAGGAATGGTTTGAGAAAATCAGAAACATGAGTGAAGAATTAGGTTATGCAAAAGCACCAAAATTCTATAAAAAGGACCCCGACAGTTTCAAAGGTCACGTTGGGGATGTTAGCACTATTATTCGAATTGCAATAACCGGAAGACGAAACACTCCTGACCTTCACCAGATTTTGGCGGTTTTAGGTTATGATGAGGTTATAAAACGCCTTGATACGGCAATTTCAGCTCTATAATTTTAGGAGGATTTAAATATGGAAGAAACAAAAGATTTTATTGGCACCAATTTTATACATGAGGCGATAAACAAGGATTTGGCCGACAAGGTTTACAAAAAAGTCCAGACCCGTTTCCCCCCTGAGCCAAACGGATATCTTCATATAGGCCACGCAAAAGCCATATGCATAGATTTTGGTACAGCCGAAAAATATAATGGTACTTGTAACCTTCGACTTGATGACACAAACCCAACAAAGGAAGACACCGAGTACGTTGATGCCATTATGGAAGACATCAAGTGGCTGGGCTTTCAATGGGACAACGTTTATTATGCATCCGACTATTTCGACACAATCTATGAATGTGCAGTTAAGCTAATCAAAATGGGCAAAGCCTTTGTTGATGATTTGACAGCTGATGAAATAAGAGAATACCGTGGAACTCTAACTTCTCCCGGCAAGGAAAGTCCATATAAATCAAGAAGCATCGAAGAAAACCTTGATTTATTTGAGAGAATGACAAAAGGCGAGTTCCAAAACGGTGAAAAGGTTTTAAGGGCAAAGATTGATATGGCGTCTCCTAACCTTAATATGCGTGACCCGGTAATCTACCGTATCCTTCACGCAGAACACCACAGAACCGGCAACAAGTGGTGTGTATATCCCATGTACGACTTCGCACACCCAATCTCCGACACAGTTGAGGGCGTTACCCACTCCCTATGTTCTTTGGAATTTGAGGATCACAGACCTCTTTATGACTGGTTCTTAAAAGAACTGGGTTTTGAGGCACCGTCACGCCAGATTGAGTTTGCAAGAATGAACCTAAACTATACACTTACAAGTAAAAGAAAGTGCTTAAAGCTTGTGGAAGACGGCATCGTTTCAGGCTGGAACGACCCGAGAATGGGCACACTTTGCGGCATGAGAAGACGTGGATATACCGCCGCTGCAATCAGAGATTTTTGTGAGCGAATCGGTGTTGCCAAGGCAAACAGCGTAATCGATTTTAGCCTGCTTGAGCATTGTGTAAGAGAAGATTTGAATAAAATCGCACCACGTGCTATGGCAGTCCTAAGACCGCTAAAGCTTATAATCGACAACTACCCCGAGAATAAAACCGAAAATATCACAGTCGAGATAAATCCGGAAAATCCGGATGCCGGAACAAGAACTGTAACATTTTCAAAAACATTATATATCGAGCAGGACGACTTCATGGAAGAGCCGCCGAAGAAATACTTCAGACTCTATCCCGGCAATGAAGTCCGCTTAAAAGGTGCGTATTATGTGACCTGCACATCGGTGGATAAAGACGAAGCCGGAAATATCACAGCAATCCACTGCACCTACGACCCGGAAACTTTCGGTGGCGAATCCCCCGACGGAAGAAAGGTTAAGGGTACAATCCACTGGGTAAGTGCAGACCATGCAAAAAAAGCGACAGTTCGCCTCTATGACAGACTCTTTAATGTTGAAAATCCATCAGACGAGAGTAAGGTTGGAAGCTTTGTTGAAAACCTAAACCCAAATTCTGTTGAGGTTTTAGAAAACTGTATGTTAGAAGAAAATCTGGCAAACGCAAAACCGGGCGATTCATTCCAGTTTATGCGTCTTGGTTATTTCGCAGTTGATATTGATTCATGCGAGGATAATTTAATCTTTAACCGTACAGTTGCCCTTAAGGATTCATGGGCAAAAATGAAATGATTTTAAGGTGGTAGAAATATGAATTACGAAAAATTTTATGCAGACAGAGTAAAGCCAATGAAGGGCTCGGCAATCCGTGAGATGTTTAAGCGTATGGCAGACCCCGAGATTATATCACTCGCCGGCGGAAACCCGGCATCAGAACTCTTCCCCGGCGACGAACTATCAAAGATTGCCGGAAAGATTCTTATGACAAACCCAACAGGTGCTCTCCAATACGGCACAACCGACGGTGTTCCGGCAATGAAGGAATGTGCAATCTCCCGTGCAAAAAAGGTTGGAGCATATAAAGATGATGACCAGGTAATTATCATGACCGGCGCTAATCAGGGAATTGACCTTACTGCAAAGGCACTTATCAATAAAGGCGACAAGATTATAGTTGAAAGCCCAAGTTTTATAGGTAGTCTTAATGCCTTCAGAACCTACGAAACGGAGCTTGTAGGTGTAAAGGTTGAAGAAGACGGTATGAATATGGAGGATTTGGAGGAAGCGCTAAAGTCAAACGATAACGTTAAGATGATTTACACTATCCCAACCTTCCAAAACCCTACCGGCACAACTATGTCACAAGCTAAGAGACAGAAGTTAATTGAGCTTGCCAACAAGTATGACGTGTTGGTTTTGGAAGATAACCCATACGGGGATTTAAGATTTAAGGGTGAGGATTTGCCGACCCTGAAATCCCTTGATACCGAAGGAAGAGTAATCTATGCAGGTTCATTTTCTAAAATCCTATCACCGGGTATGCGACTTGGCTATATAATCGGTGCACCGGCAATCTTAGAAAAAATCGAAATCTTAAAGCAGGTAAATGATGTGCACACACCGGTATTAACCCAGCTTATGTGTGTTGAGTTTATGAAAAAATATGATATTGATAAATACATCAAGAAAAACTGTGAGCTATATGGCAAGAAATGTCAGGTGCTTTTGGATGCTATGGAAAAATACTTCCCTAAGGGTAAGGTTCGTTGGACTGTGCCTGACGGTGGAATATTCCTGTGGTGTGAATGTCCGGAACTTACCGACATCTCACCGGTTGTAGATAAGGCATTGGAGAAAAAGGTGGCGATTGTCCCCGGTTCAAACTTTGCCATCGACATCCACGCACCGTCTAATATGTTCCGCTTAAACTACTCCTCTGCAACTCCTGAAAAGATTGAAGAGGGCGTAAAGCGTTTAGGCGAAGCTTTGACAGAAATTCTAAACTAATTTAAAGAGGTTAATAATATGGACGAAAAGAAGATAATATTCTCAGGTATCCAGCCATCAGGGGTAATCACCTTGGGTAACTACCTGGGAGCATTAAAAAATTGGGTTGATCTACAGCACGACTATCATTGTATGTTTTCTATTGTCGATATGCATGCAATCACAGTCCGCCAGGACCCACAGGAGCTAAGAAAACGCTCATTAGATTTATTAAAACTCTATATTGCCTGCGGCATCGACCCGGAAGAGAACTTACTTTTTATGCAATCTCATGTCCCGGCCCATGCCGAGCTTTCATGGATTTTAAACTGCTACACCTATATGGGCGAGCTTTCCCGTATGACACAGTTTAAGGATAAATCACAAAAGCACGCCGACAATATAAATGCGGGACTTTTTACATACCCGGTTTTGATGGCGGCAGATATTTTACTTTATAAAACCGATCTTGTACCTGTAGGGAAAGACCAGCTCCAACACTTAGAGCTTGCCCGCGACATTGCAATCCGTTTTAACGGGGTTTATGGTGACATATTTACCGTTCCCGAAGGATTTGTGACCAAGTCAGGCGCTAAAATTATGAGTCTTACAGAACCGACAAAGAAAATGTCAAAGTCAGACCCGAACCCAAAGGGCTATATCTCAATGCTTGACGATTTCTCTGTAATCGCAAAAAAGATTAAGAGTGCAACAACCGACAGCGAAGGCATAATTGAGTATCGTGAGGGTGACCCCGAAAAGGCAGGTATCAATAACCTTCTCTCCATTATGGCGGCAATCTCAGGAAAAACTCCCGAAGATGTGGCAATGGATTATCAGGGTAAGGGCTACGGCGATTTTAAAAAGGATATTGCCGAGGCTGTGGTTGAACATATAAGACCGATAAGAGAAAGATATGACGACTTATCGAAGAATAAAGACTACCTTGTGAATGTTTATGAGGAAGGTGCAAAAAGAGCTGGAAAGCTTGCTTTTAGAACTATATCTAAAGTTAAGAAAAAAGTGGGATTTATTGTATAACCCCAAAATAGGAGAAATAAAATGGAGCATAATTTAGTATATCTGTTATTTTCCTTCGTTATGGCTTTTGCCTGTTCTTTTATTATGACACCTGTTGTAAAAAGGTTCGCATTTAAAATTAAGGCAATAGATGTACCAAAAGATAACAGAAGAATGCATAAGACCCCAATCCCAAGACTTGGCGGCCTTGCAATAATCTTCGGATTTATGATGTCTACCATATTTTTTGGGGCAATGACAAAATCCTTAGCATCAATCCTTATTGGTGCTATGATTATTGCGGCTATGGGAATAATAGATGATGTTAAAGCACTGGATGCAAAACCGAAATTCTTAATTCAGATTATCGCCGCTCTCATAGTTGTTTTATGGGGCGAGGTCAGAATAGAGGTTTTCACAAACCCCATAGTCTGGTCGGGAGTTCCTTACCTGATTCTTCCCTACTGGGTATCGGTGATAGTATCGGTATTGTGGATAGCCTTCATAACCAACGCCGTAAACTTCATAGACGGTCTTGACGGGTTGGCAGCAGGAGTTTCGGCAATAATGTCGGTAAGCCTTGTGTTTATCTCGGCACGACTTGGCGAATATTCGGAGTCAATTATAGGTATTGCACTAATGGGAGCATGTTTCGGGTTTTTACCCTATAACTTTAACCCGGCAAAGATATTTATGGGTGATACCGGCTCGACATTTTTAGGTTTTATCCTGGCAACACTATCTATTCAGGGTGTGTTTAAGAGTTATGCTGTAATTTCATTTGCAGTACCTCTTTTAATCCTCGGTTTGCCTCTTTTCGATGCAATATTTGCAATGATAAGACGTATTTCAAAAGGACAAAGTCCTATGCAGGCCGACCGCGGTCACCTTCATCATAGGCTCATAGATATGGGCTTTTCACAAAAGCAGACCGTTTTTATACTCTATGCAATCAGCGGAATTTTAGGGATTTCTGCCGTAGTTTTAGCAGAAAGCGGAGCTTTGAGAGCAATTCTACTCTTAATCTGTGTAATCGTGTTCTTGCTGATAGAAACAGCTATGATGAAACGCCCAACACAAATTGACGAGTCTACATCAGAAAAAGATGAACAGATAGATGAACCAAAAGACTGATTTCTTTTAAAAAGGAGAAGAAAATGGAAAAAATAAAAGTAATGACCGTTTTTGGCACACGACCTGAAGCGATAAAGATGGCACCTCTTGCCATAGCACTAAAAGACAATCCCCACATCGAAAGCATCGTATGCGTAACAGCTCAGCACCGCGAGATGCTGGACCAGGTTTTGGATCTTTTTAAAATCACCCCCGACTATGACTTAGACATCATGAAAGAACGTCAAAGTCTTTTAGGGATAACCACCCGTGTTTTAGAGGGCCTTGATAAGGTCATAAAAGAAGCCAAGCCCGACATTGTTTTAGTCCATGGCGACACAACTACAAGCTTTGTTGGGGCACTTGCCGCATTTTACAATCAAGTGGCAGTGGGACACGTTGAGGCAGGCTTAAGAACCTATGATAAATACTCACCCTTCCCTGAGGAGATGAACAGAAACCTGACCGGCAGGATTGCGGATATGCATTTTTCTCCAACAGTTCAGAACAGGGAGAATCTTTTAAAGGAAAATATAAATCCTGAAAATATTTATATAACCGGTAATACTGTTATCGACGCACTAAAGACCACAGTTCGGGAGGACTATCTATTCCAGAACGAGGTTTTAAACAGTCTGGATTTTGAAAACAAACGCATTATTATGGTCACAGCTCACCGTCGTGAAAATCTTGGAAAGCCATTAGAAAACATATGTAATGCACTAAAAAAGATTGTTTCAGACTACCCTGATGTTGAGATTTGCTACCCTGTTCACTTAAATCCTGCAGTAAGAGAAACTGTATTTGGGATTTTAGGTGACACTAAGGGAGTTCATTTAATAGAACCGGTTTCGGTCGATGACCTTCATAACGCGATTAGCCGTAGCTTTATGGTTATGACCGACTCGGGCGGTATTCAGGAAGAGGCTCCGGCTTTAGCAAAGCCTGTCTTGGTCCTTCGCCGTGAAACAGAACGCCCCGAAGCAGTTGAGGCCGGCACTGTGAAGCTGGCAGGTGTGGAATATGATAACATCATAGCTTTAGCCCAAGACCTTTTGGATAATCCCGAAAGCTACAAAAAAATGGCACATGCCGCCAACCCCTACGGTGATGGTAATGCCTCAGAAAGAATTATCGACGCGATTCTTTACCAATATAAACTTAACTCCCAGCGTCCAAAAGACTATATAATATAAAGGACATAAAATATGGAAAAAGAAAATAAAATGGGCACAGTGGGTATAAATAAACTCTTAATCACCATGGCACTACCCATGATGCTCTCAATGCTTGTACAAGCCATGTATAATATAGTAGATAGCTTCTTCGTGGCACAGTTTTACGGGGCTGCGAGTCAAAAGCCGTTGGCGGCACTGTCTCTTTGCTTCCCTATTCAGACTCTAATGATTGCTTTTGCCGGTGGTACAAGCATTGGTGTTAACGCAATGCTATCGAGAAAACTTGGTCAGGGCGATAAATCAGGCGCTACCGGAGTTGCTATAACCGGTATAATCTTAGCATTTATCACATCTTTGATTTTCTCGGTTCTGGGTGGAATTTTCTCAACCCGCATCTTTGGTTTTTTCACAAGTGACATCGAGATTATAAATATGGCATCTGAATATATCTTTATTTGTACTGTCTTTTCCTTTGGCTCATTTTTGCAGATTATGGCAGAAAAGTTGCTGATTTCAACAGGAAAAACTGTATTTAGTATGACATCACAGTTGTCGGGTGCTCTTATAAATATCGTTTTAGACCCAATTTTAATATTTGGTTTTAACATGGGTGTAAGAGGTGCTGCCGTTGCCACCGTAATCGGTCAATGGGGTGCAATGATTCTTGCATTCTTACTAAACCACTTTAAAAATACCGACATTTCTCTATCCTTCAAGGGCTTTAAATTAAACCCACGCCTTGTTAAAGAGATTTATGGTATTGCAATTCCGTCAATCATAATGCAGTCAATCATATCTATTATGACTGTCGGAATGAACAAAATCCTTGCAGACGATATCGCAATAGCGGTATTCGGACTATATTATAAGCTCCATAGCTTTGTATTTATGCCAATATTTGGTCTCACCGGTGCTATGATACCGATTGTTGCATATAACTTTGGTGCAAGAAAGAGAAAACGAATCGAAAAAACTATCCGTCTTGCCCTTATTATTTCGCTCTCGATTATGGCAATAGGAACAATCCTTTTTGAAATGTGGCCGGCAGCATTTTTAGAAATTTTCAACGCAAATGCCGAGCTTTTAGATATGGGAATACCGGCACTTAGAATTATATGTGCAGGCTTTTGTTTCTCTGGATTTTCAATCGTATTCTGCTCAGCTTTCCAGGCTCTTGGAAAAGCATATTTTAGTATGATTGTATCCATCGCAAGACAGCTCGTGGTAATACTCCCCCTTGCATTTATTCTAAAAAGATTATTCGGTTTATCATATGTGTGGTACTCAATGACCACCGCCGAGGTTGTGGGAGCACTGCTTTGCTTTATAATGTATATAAACACAAAAAAGACAGTCTTGAAAAAAATCCCCGAATAAAATCTACCCCATGCTCCGGTATGGGGTTTTTTATTGACTTTTACCCGTCTTTATGATATGATGTTTTAAAGAATAAATATAAAAGGAGCGATTATTATGGCAGATTTTATGGATACACTAAAGGACAAGGCAGGTAAATTTTTCAAGAGTGCTGAATCGGTTACAAAAACCACAATCAAAAAGACATCTGAATCGGTAAACACTCTAAAGCTTAACTACTCTATCAAGGAAGTGGAAAACTCAATAGATGACATATGTAAAAGTCTTGGCAAAATGATTTATGAAGAATACAAAAACGGTGCAGAATTTACAGGCGAATATCTTGATAATTGTCAAAAAATTGATGAGTATTACGATGAAATCGAGATTTTAAAAACAAAGATTGCCGAAACAAATAATAAGCGTCTTTGTCCTAATTGCGGTAAATACAATGAACCCGATTCAAAATATTGCTCAGACTGCGGACAGGTTTTTGAAGACTAATCACGCTCGGGGACAATAAAATGAACTTTGTAGCAATAGACTTTGAAACCACAACATCAAATCCGGCAAGCATTTGCAGTATGGGTATCTGTGAGGTGGTCAGGAATAAGGTTAAAAAAACCGAAGAATTTTTAATTAAACCCAACCCTTTTGAGTTTAATGAGTATAACACAAAAATTCACGGCATAACCCCAGAGATGGTGTTTACAAAACCCACCTTCGACCAATACTGGCCCAAAATCAAGCCCTATATCGAGAATAATCTGGTTATAGCCCACAACGCATCCTTTGATATAACGGCATTGAAGCGTGCAATGACGCTTTATAATATCGAATATCCAAATTTTCAATACCTATGCACCGTTCAATTATCCCGAAAAGCATATCCCGACCTTCCGGGGCATAAGCTAAACGAGTTAGCCGAGGTGTTTAATGTGGAATTTTCCCACCATAACGCCGGTGATGATGCATATGCCTGTGCTATGGTAATGCTAAACATTATAAAAGACTTTTCGATAAAAAAAATTGGCGATTTTAAGAAACATTTTGATATAATGCCGTCAAAGGTATTTCCCGGTTGCGATAATACCCCCACAAAAAAGGAGCGAAAGAAAGTATGAGAGTAGTTGCCTTTGTAGGCCCAAGCGGTACAGGTAAAAGCCACCGTGCCATAAAGGTTGCAAGAGATAATTTTATTGATGCCTTCATAGACGACGGTCTTTTAATCTCGGAAAACAGCATCATTGCGGGAGTTTCTGCAAAAGGTGCACCTACCCGCCTTGCGTCTGTCAGGTGTGCTCTTTTTACCGACTCATCCCACAGACAGTCGGTTTCGAAGGCAATCAAAAAAAATGGCTATCAATCGATTATGATACTTGCAACATCGGATGCCATGGCAGAAAAAATTGCAAGCGTACTTGGATTACCTGCAGTAAATGAGTATATTCATATAGAGGATATTTCAACCGCCGAGGAGATTGAGCTTGCGAGAAACATCAGAAAAAACGAGGGTCAGCACGTTATCCCCGTTCCAACATTTCGCATAAAAAAATACTTTTCCGGGTATTTTTTGCACCCCTTCAGACTTTTGCAAAAAAATCTGGGTGACGTGGGGACATATGATGACGAAAGGACTATTGTCCGGCCAACCTTTAGTTATATGGGGCAATATACAATTTCTGATAATGTGATAATAAATCTTGCAACATATGAAGCAAAAAAGATACCCGAGGTTCAAAAAATACTTCGTATAAATACACGTCCGTCTGAACACGGCGTGCATATAGATATGACAATTTCACTGAAGTTTGGATGTCATATCCCGACAGTTTGCGAAAAAATCCAAGATAGGGTTGCGGAGAATCTGAACGCTATGACTTCTATAAACATCCGTCGGGTGAATATTTTAGTAAAGACTTTGGTTTTGGAATCATAACCACTAGTAAACTAGTGGTTTGACCAGCCCCTAGAAGGGGCTATTACAGGCTTAACCCCTGAAAGGGGCATCGAAGACTTGACACCGCATTACAATTACTGGCAGCCGCTCACGTGCGGCTGTCTTTTTTT
>JAZULN010000010.1:0-4173 GCA_045603125.1 Clostridia bacterium
ACTTTAATGCTACCATTAAAGGTGCTTTTTAATTCATTCAGAATCTTTGCAGCATATATTCCGCAAGCGGTATGAATATCATGGCCGCAGGCATGCATTACACCGTCATTTTTTGATTTATACTCTAAATTATTATCTTCCATAACCGGGAGTGCATCAATATCTGCACGAATTAGTACAGTTTTTCCGGCTTTTTCGCCCTCTATTATTGCAACTGTTCCGGTATTGTCAACCACATCATATTTAATTCCGTATTCATTAAGTTTTTCTCGGATAAATTCCGCAGTTTTATATTCTTCACCCGAAAGTTCCGGATTTTGGTGAAGATAACGCCTTATATTTAAAAGTTCTTCTTTATCAATATAGTTATCTAACATTTTAGATTACCTCATTTTATCATTTCTTCAAATTCATCTTCCGATATAACTGTAACGCCAAGGGCATTTGCCTTGTCGAGTTTGCTTCCGGCCTCTGTTCCGGCCAAAACATAAGTTGTCTTTTTAGATACAGAAGATGATGTTTTTCCGCCAAAATTTTCAATTATTTGCGATGCTTCAGTTCTTGTATATTTAGAAAGTGTACCTGTTAAAACGAATGTCATATTTAAAAATCTAAGGTCACTTGCCTCATCAACCGGCTCTACCATATTAACACCGGCATTTTTTAATTTCTGAATAAAGTCAATGTTTTGTGCCTGCGAAAAGAAATCGACCACGCTTTTTGCCATAATCTCACCAAAATCGTCAAGGGAAACTAAGTCTTCAAATTTAGCTGAAATTATAGCATCGATATTTCCAAAAGCTTTGGCAAGAGTTTTAGCGTTTTTCTCACCAATATGTCTGATGCCGAGTGAATTTATAACCCGACTCAAAGGGTTTTCCTTCGATTTTTCCAAAGCATTTAACAGGTTATTTGCCGATTTTTGACCCATTTTTTCCATATTAGCAATATCTTCAGCTTTAATATAATATAGGTCTGCGGCATCAGAAATAAGCCCTGATTTTAGCATTTGTTCAACTATTGATGTGCCGAGTCCATCTATATCCATTGCATCCCTTGATACAAAATGAATTATGTGGCGTAGTTTTTGTGCAGGGCAGCCTACCCCTGTACATCTGAATGCCGCCTCTCCTTCTTCACGAACTACCTTTGCACCACATTCAGGGCAGTATTCTGGCATCAAAAATTCAATCTCACTACCGTCACGCTTATCAAAAACAACCTCGACAACAGCCGGAATAATATCCCCCGCCTTTTCAATTATAACAGTATCTCCGATTTTTATGTTCTTTTCGACAATATAATCAAGATTATGAAGGGTTGCACGTGAAACTGTAGAACCGGCAATTTTCACGGGTTCGAGTATTGCCAAAGGCGTTAGCGTACCGGTTCTTCCGACCTGAACTAAGATATCCAATACAATGGTCTTTTGTCTTTCTGCCGGAAATTTATAAGCAATTGCCCATTTTGGGAACTTGGATGTTTTTCCAAGCTCTTCCCTCTTTGAAAATTCGTTTATTTTAATCACAGCGCCGTCAATATCAAAAGAAAGTGTGCCTCTCTCTTCCCCGATTTCTAAAACTCTATTATATGCATCTTCAATATTTTCGTATAACTCTTTATTTTCAATTACCTTAAATCCTAAAGTTTTTAGGTATTCAAGCCCCTCTTTATGAGTTGAAATCGTTTTTCCTTCGATTTGTTGTATATTAAAAATAAAAATGTCAAGACCGCGGGTTGCGGTGATTTTTGAATCAAGTTGTCTTAAAGACCCTGCCGCGGCATTTCTGGGGTTTGCGAAAGTTGGTTCTTCAGCGTTTTCACGTTCTGCATTTACACGCAAAAACTGGTCTCTCGGCATAAAAACTTCACCACGGACTTCAAGATAAGGTACGGCTTCGTTAAGCTTTAGAGGAATTGATTTTATAGTTTTTAGGTTCTCGGTAACATCCTCACCTATTACTCCGTCACCCCTTGTAGAGCCACGAAAAAAATTACCGTCTACATACTCTAACGATACCGACAATCCGTCAATTTTATGTTCGACAAGATAAGTATAGCCTGATGTAGAGCTTCTAACTCGTTTATCAAAATCTAAAATTTCTTCCTTTGAAAAGGCATCTTGCAGGCTATTCATCTCCACCTTATGTTCTACCTTTTCAAATTTATCTAAGGCAACACCCCCCACTCGCTTGGTTGGAGAAAGGGGCGAATCAAACTGAGGATACTCTTTTTCCAAAGCCTTTAATTCGTTCATTAAAGCGTCGTATTGAAAGTCGGTAATCTCAGGGCTATCTTCGACATAATACCTTTTTGAGTGATATTCAATTTTCTCCCGTAAATCTTGAATTTTTTTCTCAATTTGTTCCATAAAATTAACTCCATTTAGTCATCTAATAAAGTTTTATATCCATTCCCTAAAACTGTAGGTACGTTTCCAACAATCACCGTTTCTGAAACAGGAATTTTTGCAGAAACTGACCCCGTGGATTTTACTTGTGTTGTTATTATTGATATGTCCATTGATGCTTTTAAATATACCGTATGCCTTGATTGATTTATGCCACAGGATTCAAAATTATCGTAAAAATCAATATAGAGTTTTCCGAGAGGTTTAATTTTAATCTTAATATCGGGACCAACCCCTGATAATAACTCATTTCCCACCAAACTTCCAACCGGAATACTGATATACCCTGAATCAAATTCTGTTAGATTTTCTTCTAAGGATTTTGAAACGCTTGCACGTAGTTTATTCATCTCAACCGTATTTGATTTTAGTGCAGATACTGTGCCGTCGCTATTTTTTTCGAGTAAAACAAGTTCGTCAAAGCTACTTTTTGAAAACACTTCCTCAATAGAACTGTTTATAGCTTCGGTTGCCGATTTATGGGCAAAATATTCCACCCTTTTTAAAAAAACCGGTCTGATAACCACTAAAAATACGGCAAATGATGCACTAAGCGATAAGGCAATAATCGTCATATAAACTAGAATTCTTATTCTATGTCTTTTGGCATATCTCATAAACACCACCTCATAATAATATATGAAATGGTAGTATTAAGAGTGCAGAAAACCTGCACTCTTTAAAATTTATTCTTCCTCTTTAATTATGCCGATAGCCAAGTCCTTTAACTGTTGCGGATCAACAACGTCAGGTGCATTTGTCATAAGCTCAGATGCGTTCTGAACTTTCGGGAATGCTATAACGTCTTTTATGTTGTCGCAACCGGTTAAGAGCATTACAAGTCTATCCAAGCCGTATGCCATACCACCGTGTGGAGGTGTGCCATACTTAAACGCTTCTAACAAAAAGCCAAATCTTGCCCAAGCCTGTTCCTTGGTAAAACCAAGGGTTTCAAACATTTTCTGCTGAAGGTCTGAATTATAGATTCTTATACTTCCGCCACCTGCTTCACAGCCGTTTATGATGATATCATAAGCCTTTGCTCTGACACGTGCAGGATCTGAATCAAGATATTCAATATCCTCGTCCATAGGTGCTGTAAACGGATGGTGCATTGCAGTGAATCTGCCTTCTTCTTCGTCATACTCTAAAAGCGGGAATTCTGTAACCCATAATAGGTCATAAGTTCCATCTTTAATTAAATTCATTCTCTTTGCAACCTCTAATCTGAGTGCTCCCAAAGAATCGAATACAACGCTATTTTTATCAGCAACAAAAGCTAATAAGTCACCCTTTTCGCCACCCATAGCTTTGATTATTGCATCAATTTCTTCTTCCTTCATAAACTTTGCAAAAGATGACTTCATTCCGTCTTCTGTGATTGAAAGCCATGCAAGACCTTTTGCTCTATAGGTCTTTACATATTCTCCCAAAGAATCGATTTCCTTACGGCTAAAGGATGCACCGCCCTTGATATTGATACCACGAACGCTTCCGCCGTTTTCGATTGTGTCTTTGAATACTTTAAATTCGCAATTCTTAATTACATCAGAAATGTCCTGTAGCTCCAAACCAAAACGTGTGTCCGGTTTATCTGAACCAAATCTTTCCATAGCTTCTTTAAACGGCATTCTACGAAGTGGCAATTCAATATCAACGTTAATTGTATCTTTAAATAGCTTCTTTATAAACTGCTCGTTAACGCTCATTACGTCATCCGCCTCGACAAAAGACATCTCAAGGTCGATTTGTGTAAATTCAGG
>JAZULN010000011.1:0-11510 GCA_045603125.1 Clostridia bacterium
AACACATAAGCTTGCAGGAAAACTTTGGATTTACGGCGGTATAATAATGATTGTGTCAGGACTTTTCAATTTAACATTTATATTTGTGACAATAATTTTTGCACTTGTTATTATTCCAACTGTCTATTCATATTTGTTGTATCGGAAACAAAAATAAGAAATAAATATTTTAAAAGCATTAGATTTTATATTGATGAAACGGCACGGATTTTCTCCGTGCCGTAACTTTTAAATGTGTCAAATTTTAATATACAGTAACCAAAGAAAAGCAGAATTGTATTTGGACAAAAAAATCTGCTAGAATTTAAAAATATTCTCGCAGAATTGCTCTCTATAAACGAAATCGGCAGAATTGACGAAATCAAGTGATGCTAAAATGATGATGTAGCAGACGGAATTGTTAGAAACGGATGCGACCGTATGCGAAATTGATGCTCATTTCGGGCATAAATATTTGACTCACAAGACCATGCGCCGTCAACAGAAATATAATTAAAATTTACTAAAAATTGCTATTGATGCTCAAAAAAGTGAAGATTACTGATCTTGAAAATTGGCAATAAAAAATGGCTCAAACCCAGTGTTTGAGCCAAATATATTGGCAGGGGTAGAAGGACTCGAACCCTCAAGAACGGTTTTGGAGACCGGCATGTTACCATTACATCATACCCCTAAAGAGCGCCATATTAAGTTTTTATTATGCAGCATTTGCAACATAGGGACACGGCTTTGGAGACCGGCATGTTACCATTACATCATACCCCTAAATAACTTACCGAATCATTCTAACACATTTATTTTGAATTGTCAATAGTTTTCCCAAAAATAAATCATTTATTTTTAATATATTCTTGACAAAACAAAAATATTATGTTACAATTTTATGGTTGGTTGCGGAGAGGTGGCCGAGTGGTCGAAGGCGCAGCATTGGAAATGCTGTGATGTTCACGCATCCGAGAGTTCGAATCTCTTCCTCTCCTCCAAAAAAGAACACACCTTCGGGTGTGTTTTTTATCTGACATTTATTTATTAAATTCCAGTAAGAATTCAACTGCTTCAAAATAGCCCGCTAAACCTTTTCCCATAATGGTCTTTTCTGCGGCAAGACGCACATAGCTTATTTGACGAAAATCCTCTCTTTTGGAAACATCGGAGATGTGTACCTCAACGGTCGGAATTTTAACGGCAGAAAGTGCGTCTAAAAGGGCAATGCTTGTGTGAGTATATGCCCCTGGATTTATAACGATCCCATCGGCTTTTTCATAGTATGCCTCCTGGATTTTATCCACCAAATCACCTTCGTGATTGGATTGGTAGGCAATAAGTGTATAGCCCTTTTCTTTTGAGTGAGTATCTAATGAATCTAGTAAGCTCTGAAAACTTTCAGTTCCGTATTTATCGGGCTCTCGTATTCCTAACATATTAAGATTTGGTCCGTTTAAAACATATATTTTTTTCATTTTAAAAATTCTCCCAATATTTTATCTAAAACCTCAGCGACGCTACAGTCTGCATCAATTCTAACATCCGCTGAAGCTTTATAAATGTCGTATCGTTCTTTAAACTTTTTCTCCAATGCCTCGCGGGTGCTTGTCAGGGGTCTGTCTTCGGTGGGAAGGAGTGATGATAGAGGTCTATCTATAAAATACACCCTTCCGTTTTGGAAAAGTGCCCTGATATTTTCTTTTTTAAGGGGTACTCCGCCGCCTGTTGCAATTACTACACCAGTGTTTTTTGATACTTCAAATACCGTCTCGGTTTCAATCTTACGAAATGTTTCTTCACCCATAGTATTAATGATTTCAGAAATGCTTTTTCCTTCTTTTTTCTCTATCACCAAGTCGGTATCGATAAATGGTCGGTTTAACTTTTCAGAAAGTGCTTTTCCTACAGTGGATTTTCCGGATGATGGCATACCGATTAGCACAATATTTTCTTTTTCGGCTCGCAAAGCTTCATAAATATTATCAAGTGTCCCTTTTTCGTATTCTTTATCCGTAAAAATTTCCGATGCCCTGACTCCTTGGCCAACCAGCATATAAAGTCCGCCTTCTGCTAGGATTCCAAGCTCTTTTGCGTCTTCAACTAATGGAGTTCTTAGCGGGTTATAAACCGCGTCAATCACTCCTGAGAGATTTGGGAATCTTTTTATATCAACTGCCTTTTTAAATATATCCGGGTACATCCCAAGGGGAGTTGTATTGATGATAACATCGGTGTCGCGGTGGTTTTCATATAGCTCATCGTAGGTTATAATGCCGTCTCGGGATGTTCTTGAAACCGTTATGACCTCTTTTGCAGAAAGTGATTTTGCAACGGCATTGGCAGTCTTTGATGTGCCACCGGTGCCGAGAATTGCCACTTTCTTTCCGGCTAACTCCACCTTTGCGTGGGCGATTAACATTTTCATTCCGTAAAAATCGGTGTTATAACCAAAAAGAAGCCCATCTCGGTTTACAATAGTGTTTACGGCTCCAATTTCTTTGGCGTGTTCGTCAATGTAATAAAGATATGGAATAACCTTTTCTTTATAGGGAATAGTGACATTTATGGCAAAAAAATCACGTTTTTCCATAAATTCTGGGAGCTTGTCTCTTGGTATTTCCTTTAACTCATATTTATAATCCGCCAGGGACTGGTGGATTTGTTTGGAAAAACTATGTTTTAGCTGTTCGCCTATTAAACCGTATTTCATATTTTTTCCTCCTTTATGCCTGCAGGTAACTGCCAAGGAAGGTAAGGTTGGTGTTGCCGGATGAAAGTTCATCTAAAATAGCAATAGCGTCTTCTGAATAGATAGAAGCCTCCAGGTCGAAATAGAAGGAGAACTCAAAGTCTCTGCCGGCAATGGGTCTGCTTTCAAGCTTTGTAAGGTTTAATCCTGCCATAGCAAATTTTGAAATTATAGAATTAAGAGCCCCAGGGGTGTGTGGCAGATTCATAATAATACTGATTCTGTCGGCACCGGGATAGATTTCCAAGTTCTTTGAAATGCAGATAAATCTTGTAAAATTGCTGTCTGAATTTGCCACATTATCGTTTAGAACTGAAAGGCCATAATATTCTGCACAGTCCGGAGAAGATATGCAGGCAATGTCACTCTTTTTTGAGTCACTTACAGTTTTTGCGGCAACGGCTGTATTTTCACAAACCGTAACCTTGACCGACGGATAGCTTTTTAAAAATTCCGAACACTGACCCAAGGCTTGCTCGTGGGAAATTATCTCGGTAATATTTGAAATATCTGTCCCCGGCTTTGCCATGAGTACGTGGTTGATTTTCATTTTTATGCTCTTTACAATATGAAAATTGTGGTTTTTCATCAGGTCATAAACTCTTGTTACTGTGCCGTGGATAGAGTTTTCGATGGGGAGGATTCCGTAATTACAAATCCCCTTTTCCACCGACTCAAAAACATCCTCAAAGCTTTTAACAAATCTGATATCGGGACTTTTAAAAAGCTTGTCACAGGCAATCTGAGAATATGCACCCTCAATACCCTGGCAGGCAACAGTGCCTGAATGTGGGAAGATTTTTGGAGTGTTTTCCAATGCCTTCTTAATTTTCTCTGCTAATTGACCATTATTGTCAGCATTTCGCTTGTTCTGATAGCTTTTGCTAAGATCCATAAGAGTAGTAAAAAGTATGCGTGAATAATCTGCCATATCTTCACCTGAAGAATCACTTACCCTTTTTAAGATGTCTCGCTCTCTGCCTTTTTGCATGGTACTAAGACCGTTTGCCTTTTTATAATCGGCAACGGCTGATACGATATTCATTCTTTCCAAAAAGAGCTTTAAAATTTTGTCGTCTATTTCATCAATTTGCTTTCTACATTCTGTTAAATCCATATCTTTCCTCCGTATTATAACAAAAAGTCTGAAATTGCAATGGCAGCCATTGCCTCAACGCAAGGTACGGCCCTAACTGCAATACACGGGTCGTGTCTTCCTTTTGTTGAGAAGTTATCGACATTTTCATTCTTTGAAAAACTAATTGAACTCTGTTGTAGGGATATTGAGGGAGTGGGTTTAAAAGCCACGTTAAAGGTTATAGGCATACCTGTGGTAATGCCACCCAGGACACCGCCGTGGTTGTTGGTTTTGGTTTTAACGTCGCCATCTTTTATATAAAACTCGTCGTTATTCTGAGAACCTTTAATTTTTGACGCTTCAAAGCCTAAACCGAACTCAATGCCTCTGACTCCGCCCAAACCAAATATAGCCTGTGAAATCATATTTTCAATTCCCTCAAACATAGGGTTGCCAATGCCGGATTTTACACCGTATATTCCACATTCAACACATCCGCCGATAGAGTTTCCTTCGGCTCTTGTTTCAATGATTAGTTCTTGCATCTGCTCGCCCAAATCATTAGAGAAGGTGGGGAAGCTACCTCCCTTAATTTTTTCAAGCTGTGAACTATCAAGAGATAGTGTGTTAATCTTTTCATCTTTTATGTCCCCGACTGACGATAAATGCGCAAGGATTTCAACTCCGCGTCTTTTTAAAATTTGCATAAGTATTCCGCCCACAGCACAAAGGGGAGCGGTTAGTCTTCCGGAAAAATGTCCACCGCCACGAAGGTCACAAAAACCATTATATTTTATATAGGCTGAAAAATCAGCATGACCCGGTCTTGGAATATCAACCTTATAATCACTCGAGCGTGTGTTTTCGTTTTTTATAATAACGCATAAAGGTGCACCTGTAGTAAATCCATCCTTAATACCTGATAAAATATGAGGAATATCTGCCTCTTTTCGTGGTGTTGAATATTTATTGTTACCACCCTGACGTCGTTTTAGGAAAGCCTCTAATTCGGAAAAATCTATGTATTCTCCTGCGGGAAGATTATCGACCATAGCCCCGATTGCCTCACCATGGGATTCGCCAAAAACACTAACCCGTATTTTTCTTCCAATTTCAGATGACATCTACATAACCTCCTACCTTTTTAAAATCTTCCATAAATGACGGGTACGACTTATTCATAGCCTCCGCACCCTCTAATATAATTTCACTATCAGAAATAGCACCGGCAACAAATGCCGACATAGCGATTCGGTGGTCGTTTGCACTGTTAACCGTACCGCCAAAGAGTCTGCCTGTTCCAAATATAGTCAGGGAATCTTCGGTTTCTTCAACCTTGCCACCGAGATTTAAAATGAGCTCTTTGGTGGTTTTAATTCTGTCACTTTCTTTGATTCTAAGTCTCTTCGCGTTATATAAAGTGGATTTTCCCGAAGCTCCGCAGGCTAAAATCGACATTACAGGGAACAGGTCAGGGCACTCGGAAACGTCAAAATCAAAGGATTTTAACTCGCTTTTTGATACTGTAATCAAGTCATCTGTTATACTGATTTTTGCGTTTGTAAGCTTTAAAACATCTAAAATCATTTTATCGCTTTGATAACTCTTAAGATTTAAATTGCGAACCGAAACTCTGCCGCCCAAAGCTCCTAAAACCAAGAAAAATGCGGCGTTTGACCAATCGCCTTCCACTTGATAATGCCCGGGGGATTTATATGTCCCTATTGGATTTACCCAAAATTCATCGCCGCATATTTTTATGTCCCCTCCAAACTTTTTTAACACATCAATGGTAAGGTCTACATAAGCCGATGACTCAAGATTTGATGTTAATATAATCTTACTTTCTTCGGAAAGTAAGGGTAGTGCAAATAAGAGTCCGGATATATATTGTGAACTAACGTTTCCGGCAATTTTAAATGTGCCGGAAAGGGTCTTTTCAGAAACGGTTATTGGTAAATGAGATGATGAAAATTCGTTCCCGTGTTTAGATAGTAAGTCAACAATTATCTCCATCGGTCTTTCGGGAAGCCTTCCCGAACCTACAAATGTTGCACCCTCGCCAAGACATGCTAATACGGGGAGTAAAAACCTAAGGGTTGAGCCACTCTCAAAACAGTCAAGAGTCGGATTTTTGATAATTTTTTTAATCGGGGTTATCTCATAGATATCCCCGGTTTTTTCATATTCTGCCCCCATATTTTTAATGCAATTTAAAGTAGCCTCAATATCCTTGGATAGATGTGATATAGATATTTTAGTTTTTTTGTCTGCAAGAGCGGCTGCAATTATTGCTCTATGGGCATCCGACTTTGAGGCGATTGCAAAAACTTCGCCACAGGGTCTTGCCGGTTTTATCTTTACCTGCATTCTAGCACTCCTTCTAGTTCTGAGATGTTGATTTTTTTCAATACACATTTTCCGATTTTTTCGGGGACAACCAGATTTATTGTATCTAAATTCCGTTTTTTATCTTTATACATAGCCGATAAAATATCCTCGGTTTTCATATCAAAATGAGTAGGGAGGTTGTTCTTCTCAAGACATTTTTTAATTTCGTCATGAGTAACCTCATGGGACCAACCTAAATTATCACTGATTTTTGAAATTATCGCCATACCAATTCCCACCGCAATGCCGTGAGAAATCTGATAATTCGAGACTTTTTCAATTGCGTGGCCTATTGTGTGGCCAAAATTTAAAAGCTGTCTTTTGCCGGTGTCAAACTCGTCTTCCGAGACAATCTCTGCCTTAATTTTAACGCAGGTTTTTATGATTTTTTCTATATCCCAGTCCTTATTTTCCGAAAGCTCGGAAAAAAGAGCCTTATCAAAGATAACACCATATTTAATAGCCTCTGCAACGCCTTCTTTAAAGTTATCTTCCGGAAGCGTTTTAAAGGTGTCGATGTCGCAAATCACAGCCCGTGGCTGATAAAATGCACCGGCAAGATTTTTCCCTGATTTTAAGTTAACACCGGTCTTTCCGCCAACCGACGAATCAATTGCCGCTAAAAATGTTGTGGGGACTTGCAAAAAATCTATCCCACGAAGATAGCTTGAGGCACAAAAACCTGAAATATCGCCTGTTATTCCGCCGCCAAGTGCTAAAATACAGTCGGAGCGGGTGACATTGTTTTCTGCCATAAATTCTAAAATCTTTGAAAAGGTTTCGATGGATTTATGGTTCTCGCCATGAGGGAACACAAACTTCAAAACCCGGAAATCTTCCGATTCTAAAATATCCGAAACCTTTTTTGAATAATATTTATCCACATTGTCATCGGTTATAATAACAACGGTTTTTGCACGGGTTACTTCCTTTAGTTTTTTAGGGATAAGATTTAAAATATCTCTTCCAATAATTATATCGTAAGGGTTTTTAATACCTTTTACCGAAACTATTCTACTCATTGTCAAGCTTCTCCTTGAGTTCTCTACCGTTTTTGAGTAATTCCTTTAAAAGCTCTGCATCTTCGTTTTGAAGTGCCGATTTGTATTCGTTTAGGTGTCCCACTAAAACGTCTATTTCATCCAATAGATTTTTTTTATTTTCCAAAAATAGTTCGGTCCACATGGTTTCGTTTAGGTATGCAACTCTTGTTAAATCTTTAAAACTTCCGGCAGAGAGACCTCTGTGGTCTTGGGCAGTCTTACTCTTCACATAGGCGTTTGATAAAACGTGAGCAAGCTGGGAAGTGTAGGCGATGATTCTGTCGTGGTCTTCAGGAGTTTTTATTGTGATTTTACCAAAGCCGATTGATAAAAAGAATATTCTGATGTCGGCAAGCTCGTCTATCTTAACATCGTCGTTTGGAGTTAAAATCATTGATGCGTCTTCAAAAATCCCTGCATCAGAATATTTAAAACCAATTTTCTCAATACCCGCCATTGGATGACCACCCACAAATACAAAGCCGTATTCCTTGGCAATCTGAGGTATTTTATTGCAAACCTTTTCCTTAACACCGCCACAGTCAATTAAGTATGCGCCCTTTTTAATAAGAGGTGCGTATTTTTTTACTGTTTCAACGGTTGCGTCGGGGTAGAGGGCAAGAATCAACATATCACATTCAGGGATTTTATCCTCTGTCAGTTCTTCATTTATTGCCTCGATAATCTTCGCTCTTGTAACGACTTTCTCGTCTAAATCTGTTCCTAAAACATAGTGGTCGGTGTTAAGTCTAATAGCCTTTGCCATAGAACCGCCAATTAAACCTAATCCTATTATTCCAATTTTCATAAAATTCGCCCTTTCTCAAAGTTATACTAATTCTGCTAAATCGTAAATAAGCTTTTCGCTCTTTTCCCAGCCTAAGCATGGGTCGGTTATTGATTTACCGTAGATGCACTCTCCGATTTTTTGAGCACCGTCTTCGATATAGCTTTCAATCATAAATCCTTTTACAAGCTTTTTGATAGATGAATCGTGTCTTGCACTGTGCATAACATCTTTTGCAATACGCATCTGCTCCAGTGGTTGCTTGCCTGAATTTGCATGGTTTGTGTCGATAATAACAGCTGGATTTTCAAGGCCTGACTCGTTGTAGAGATTGCAAAGCAGTGATAAATCCTCGTAGTGGTAGTTAGGTAAGGACTGACCGTGCTTATTAACATAACCACGAAGTATAGCATGGGCAAGAGGGTTACCTTCTGAATGAACCTCCCAGCCACGATAGATAAAGGTATGCTTGTGTTGAGCAGCCTTAATTGCGTTCATCATAACCGACATATCACCGCTTGTCGGATTCTTCATGCCGACCGGAACAGAGATGCCGCTTGCAGTAAGACGATGTTGCTGATTTTCAACAGAACGTGCACCGATTGCTACATAGTTTAAGATGTCATCTAAATATCTGTAGTTTTCAGGGTAGAGCATTTCGTCGGCACAAGAAAAGCCGGTTTCTTTGATAGCTCTTATATGAAGGTCTCTTATCATCATAATACCCTTTAACATATCAGGCTTTTCGGTAGGATTTGGTTGGTGTAGCATTCCCTTGTAGCCGTCGCCTGTAGTTCTTGGTTTATTTGTGTAAATTCTTGGGATAATGTAGATTTTATCAGAAACCTTCTCCTGAACTTTTCTAAGCCTTGAGATATAGTCTATGACACTATCTTCAATATCTGCCGAGCATGGTCCGATGATTAAGATAAGCTTGTCGGTTTTGCCTGAAAAGATGTCGGCAACCTCCTGCTCTCTTTTTAAAACTATCTTTTTAATGTCCTCAGATAAAGGACACATTTCTTTTACTTCCTTTGGGATAGGAAGTTTTCTTTCGAATGTCATGTTCATAGTCTTTGTCTCCTTTTTTATATTGGTATTGTCTTTTGCTAAAAAGTCTATAGGAAAACCTTAGAAAATAAAAAATCTCTTTAACAAATAAAAATCTGTTAAAGAGACGAATATACTTATCCGCGGTACCACTCTTTTTGCATATAAAGTATATGCCACCTTAGACTCCATTAAGCCTTTTACACTAACGTAGTACTCACGGAAGAAACTACTCACCAATTTGGTTTTCCCCTCTCCAACTCGGAAGTGAAAGGCTTTAATATACCAAGCTTCTGGCTTGCACCACCCGCCATATCTCTTAAACACTTTTTGTATATCTGCCGTCTTCGTCATAGTTGTTAAAAGTAATTTTACACCCAAAATTTTTATTTGTCAATATGTTTATGGTAAATTTTCTAAAAAAAATTGGGATTTAAGTACTGTTTTTGGTATTAAAAAAGAAGAAACTAAAAAATACCCCGATATTATTGAAATATTACCAGATATATAGTATAATTGGTGTATAAAACTTTAAAATATATAGATTTTAAAAGGTGGAGATTCAAAATGATAAATAAATTGTTAAAAAGTGTACTTGATCAGGACTTAGCTCCTGTGGTTGTTTGTGATATTAACCATTTAATAGTATATATGAATCGGTCAGCAATAAAGCGTTATCATAAGGATTTGACGGGCAAAAGCATTAAAGACTGCCATCCGCCAAAGGCTAACGAAATGATAGAAAAAGTGCTTGACTGGTTTCGCAAAAGCAAGGACAATAACATTATTTATACCTTCAGAAATGACGAGGAAAATAAAGATGTTTATATGGTTGCCCTTCGGGATAGTGACGGCAGTCTAATCGGGTATTATGAAAAGCACGAGTATAGAAATCGGGAAACAGACACATTGTATAACTTCAAGTAGGTGAACTTATGAATCCGTTTAAAAATGGTATTGAAATTCGGTAAGGAGGGATAAAATGAAATTAAGACAAGACGTGATAGATTTTTGTCTGTCCCTTAATGACACATTTGAGGATTATCCCTTTCACGACTTTAATTGGACTGTAATGCGCCATAGCGGGAATAAAAAGATGTTTGCAGCAATCTGTGAACGTGAGGGAAATATCTGGGTCAACGTAAAATGTGACCCGAACCTTACATATATGTGGCGGTCTACCTATGAATCAGTTGTCCCAGCGTACCATATGAATAAATTACATTGGAATTCCATTATTTTAGATGGTAGCGTGCCGTCTGAGGAGATTAGGATTATGATTTTTGATAGTTACGAGCTTACTAAACCTAAAAAAACGAGGGAAAAAGAATGTGTAATTTGATGAAGAAGTTATTGTTTATTATATCAATTTTACTTTGTATACTGCTTATCTCTTGTGGGGAAGATAAAAGCATTGGT
Organism: Clostridia bacterium; assembly: GCA_045603125.1. Lineage (GTDB taxonomy): Bacteria > Bacillota > Clostridia > UBA1381 > UBA1381 > CAKSFT01. The sequence goes on from JAZULN010000011.1 coordinate 10,503, forward strand.
ATCATCGGCGGTGTAGACGGACCGACATCGATAACCGTTTCCGAAAAAGGAGAAAGTGAAATGTTTGAACAAATTACGGCAGAGGAAGCCAAAAAGATAATGGATTCAGGCGAGGAACATATCATTTTAGATACAAGAGAACAGGATGAATTTGACGAGGGACACATTCCAAATGCAATCTTGATCCCATATACTGAAATTGAAAATAAGGCAGAAGAAATGTTACCTGATAAGGACAAGCTGATTTTAGTATACTGCAGGTCAGGAAGACGAAGTAAAATCGCAGCCGAAAGTCTTGCAAAACTTGGTTACACCAATGTAAAAGAATTTGGTGGTATCATTGATTGGCCTTATGAGGTGGAAAGGTAAAAAAGCGTGAACTCATAATAGTTCACGGTTTATTGGCGGACGGGGGGATTTGAACCCACGTGCCGGAATTACCGACAAACTGATTTCGAGCTCCTATACAGTCTTTTTAGATAGAGTAAATTAGCGGAAGTTAAAGGAACTTAAAAAGCAATAAAAACCGCATAAAATAAGGGCTTTGAGGGGTTAAAATCCTTCAAAGCCTTTGCTGTTCTATGAATTTTCGTATTGCCACTTTTTGATGCATTTTTTGGGTTTTCGCTAGAAAAGTGCTAGAAAAATGTTAGATAAAAATATATGAAAGGATAAAACAGTTTGACAGAATAACCATACCTTAAAAAGAAACAATAAATAAGGGTAAATTTACTTAAAACATTGACATTTCCCTTAATATGTGATAATATTTAAGGGAAAGAAAGGAGGTTAAGGGTATGAGAATATTTAATTATTCGATAATCAAAGAACATAAATGGGATTCTGAACTTCTCGGTCTTGTAGCTGGCATATATAAAGAAGCTGGAAAACAGGACTTCTATTTAAAGATGCGCCCGGAAGAACTTGAAAAACTTGTGGAAATCGCAAAGGTACAAAGCACAGAGTCTTCCAATGCAATCGAAGGTATCGTTACAACAAATACACGTA
>JAZULN010000012.1:0-5197 GCA_045603125.1 Clostridia bacterium
GAAGTAAGAAAAGAAAACTATTAATTAAAAGTATTAGTATAATTGTGGCCGGACACCGGTCACAATTATATTTATATTTGAAAGAAATTTTTAAGGAAAGGACTGTTAATTTTGAAAATTACAGAAGATATTATCTATATCGGCGTCAATGACCATGACATAGATTTATTTGAAGGTCAGTATGTTGTACCAAACGGTATGGCATATAATTCATACGTAATTATCGACGAAAAAATTGCAATTATGGACACTGTAGACGGTCGTTTTTCTCATCAATGGCTTGATAATATTGACAATGCCCTAAAAGGAAAAACTCCCGACTATCTTATAATTCAACACATGGAGCCTGACCATTCAGCAAACATAAAAAAGCTAAAGTCAGTATACCCAAGCACAAAAATTGTGGCATCAAAAAAGGCCTTTGACATGATGAAAAACTTCTTTGGCGAAGATTATTCCGGCGACGGAGTAATTGTTCAAGAAGGCGACACACTAAATCTCGGACGTCATACTCTTACCTTCTATTCAGCCCCAATGGTACATTGGCCCGAGGTAATTGTAACATATGATAGCTTTGATAAGGTACTATTCTCTGCCGATGCTTTCGGAAAATTTGGTGCACTCGATGTAGAGGAAGACTGGGCTTGCGAGGCAAGAAGATATTACTTTGGGATTGTCGGAAAATACGGTGCACAAGCTGCGGCACTTTTAAAGAAGGCAGCAACCCTGGAAATTGAAAAAATCTGTGCACTACACGGTCCAGTTCTTACCGAAAATCTCGGCTACTACATTGACCTTTATAACACATGGTCATCATACGGAGTTGAGAGTGACGGTGTCGTTATTGCATATACATCGGTTTACGGCAACACAAAAAAGGCTGTAGCAATGCTCGAAGCTGAATTAAAGAAAAACGGATGCCCGAAGGTTGTAGTCACCGACCTTGCCCGTGACGATATGGCGGAGGCAATCGAAGACGCTTTCCGCTATGGAAAATTAGTTCTTGCTACCACCACCTATAACGCCGACATATTCCCTCATATGAAAACATTCATAGACGGGCTTTTAGAGAGAGGCTATCAAAACCGCACCATTGCATTCATTGAAAACGGAAGTTGGGCACCGCTTGCGGCAAAAATCATGAAAGCAAGCTTTGAAAAATCAAAGAATATAACCTTTGCAGAAAATACTGTAAAAATCATGTCAGCCCTAAATGACGAGAGCAAAGCTCAGGTTGTAGCACTTGCCAAGGAACTATCCACCGAATACCTTGCACGTCAGGACGAAACTGCAAATAAGAACGATTTAACCGCTTTATTTAACATCGGCTATGGCCTATATGTTATAACATCAAACGACGGCAAGCGTGATAATGGGTTAATTGTTAACACCGTATCGCAAGTCGCCGATAACCCCACAAAAATTGCGGTTACAATAAATAAAGATAACTACTCACATCACGTTATTAAGCATACAGGGGTTATGAACATAAACTGTCTATCCACCGATGCACCATTTAGCGTATTTGAAAATTTCGGTTTCAAGAGCGGCAGAAATACCGATAAATTCGAAGGCAAGGAAAAACTCAGGTCGGATAACGGGCTTGTGTTCTTAGATAAATACATTAACTCTTTTATGTCGCTAAATGTTGAAAATTATGTAGATTTAGGTAGCCACGGTATGTTTATCTGTTCGGTTAGTGAAGCAAGAGTTCTAAACAGCCGAGAAACAATGACCTATAGCTACTACCACGCAAATGTCAAACCAAAGCCAAACCAGAAAAAGGGCTATGTATGTAAAATCTGCGGCTGGGTTTATGAAGGAGACACCCTGCCCGACGACTTAGTATGTCCATTATGTAAGCATACGGCAAAGGATTTTGAAAAATTAAGTTAAAGGGGATGTTAAAAACGTCCAGACCGCAAAACGAAAGTAATCTAAAGAAAATATGGCGTACTAAATATATTGATTAAAAATTATGTGTAGAAAAATCTCAAATTATCAATTTTTCTTATAATTTTTCCATTTTGCTATAAAAAAATATAGTCACTCGGCGTACCGTCGTACGCTGTTGGATAACCAAAAGCAAGGCTTATGCCTTGCTTTTGCTATATTTTTTTCATTCTGAAACATTTTTCCCTATCCCCACAAAAAAGGGGATGCAAATTTTTACATCCCCTTTTTATACCTTTTCCTGAATTCACTTGGAGTTATCCCCACTTTTTCTTTAAACATTCTGCTAAAGTTACTCTCATCACTAAATCCGCATTGGTATATAATTTCTTTGATATTTATATCTGTTGAACTAAGCAGTCTTTTTGCCGCCGAAAGTCTGCAGCTTATTAGATAATCGATAGTGGAATAACCGGTTATTTCTTTAAATATATGTGAAAGATGGGATGAACTTATGTGGTATTCCTCGCCGATTTCCGAAAGAGACATTTTTTCCATATACTGTTTTTCAAATTTGTCCTGAATTTTTTTAACAAGCATAGTGTTCTCATTCACATCTCCGATGAAAAGATTAGTAAAATCTCTATATAAAGCAATCAAAAATTCACGAAGTAAAAGATCTGCCTTCGTTTTATAAAACGGCTCTTTATTTAAAAACTCCTCTGCCATTTTGTCAAAAAACTTCTCTACTTCTTCCTCGTTTTCCTTCACTTTAACAATATGTGAAAATCCTTCAAACCGATTGGTCAACGCCGATGAGAGAATATATTCATCAATATCTGATGTAATAGTCTCGGGAGAAATTATAACCGAATATCGCTCATATTGGGGGGTTTTAACTTCTATTTCGTGCTGTTCAAATCGGCTTAAAATTATCAGTGTCCCTCTCTCCGCCTCATATTCTTTATTCTCTATTTTTACCCGAATTTTCCCTTTTTTTATGTAAATTATCTGATGTGCATCGTGATAGTGTTTGCCGAAATTTTTCATATCATCAGAAAACTTTGCAGATATTACCTTCAATTTTTCACCCCATTTACCTGATTTACATAAACATTTTAACATATAAAACGAAAAAAAGCAAGATTTACATATTTTTTTGCAATATATTCATAACACTTATGTAAATATATGTTATATAATTAAGCTAACATAAAATTTAAAATTTTAGGAAGTGACTAAAATGATAAGAAAAGTTTATCAGACACCGGAAGAGTTTTTCGATCAAAATCGTGAGCTAAATTTAAATCTTCCCTACTCAGACGACACATCTATCTTAAAGGAAAAGGTTTCTATCGGAAACAAAATCGTAAATAACAGACTTTGCTGTCAGGCAATGGAAGGTTGCGACGGAACATTGGACGGTAGCCCCGATGAGCTTACCAAAAGAAGATATGAGCGTTTTTCCAAAGGTGGTGCCGGAATTATATGGTTTGAGGCCACTGCCTGCCAGGAAGACGGACGTGCAAATCCTCGTCAACTTTGGCTAAAGGATAAAAATCTTGACGATTTTAAGAAAATAGTCTATGATATAAAGGAAACAGGGCTTCGTGAAAACGGGTTTGAGCCTATCTTAATTATGCAAAACACCCATTCTGGAAGATATAGTAAGCCCCATGGCACCCCTGCTCCCCTTATCGCATACAATAACCCGATTTTTGAGGGTGATAACCCAATTCCAAAGGATAGAATCCTATCAGACGACGCGCTTGATAAAATCGGCGAAGCAATGGTTAAAAATTCAGTTCTTGCCGAAAAAGCAGGCTTTGACGGAGTTGATATAAAGTGTTGCCACAGGTACTTAAATTCAGAACTATTATCAGCATTTGAGCGAGAAGGAAAGTATGGTGGATGCCTTGAAAACAGAACAAGACTTTTACGGGAGAGCGTAAAAGGTGCAATAGAATCCACATCGGGCGACTTTTTAGTAACATCCCGACTAAACGTCTATGACGGCTTCCCCTACCCTTACGGATTTGGTGTATCAAAAGTCGGCGGACTCGAATTTGACAAAACCGAGCCGATTTGGTTAATAAACGAACTCTATAATATGGGTGTCAGAGTTTTAAATATCTCTATGGGAAACCCATATTTTAACCCCCACGTAAACCGCCCCTTTGCAATGGGAGGATACTCCCCCGACGAGCATCCGCTAGAAGGGGTCGCAAGAATGTTAGAGGGTATAAAAAAATTAAAGCAGGCAGTTCCTCAAATGAAATTCATCTCATCCGGTCTATCTTATCTTGGGGTTGTAGCACCAAATGTATGCTCAGCATTTATTAAAGACGGCGGCTTTGATATCTCGGGCTTTGGAAGACAAATCTTTGCATACCCTGATTTTGCCAATGATATCGTGACCACAGGAACCTTAAATAAAGATAAAATTTGTATTGCATGTTCTAAGTGTACCGAGATTATGCGTTCAGGCGGAACTCCCGGCTGCGTAATCCGTGACCGTGAGCTATATCTGCCAATTTACAAAGAACTTTCAGGAGGTAAGAAACAATGAAAAAAATCGCATTAGTAACAGGCGTTGCCGGTGGAATCGGTTTTGCCGTTTTGGAAAAGCTTTTAGAAAATGGTTATTCGGTGGTTGGAATGGATATCGCCCCGAAAATGCCAAAGGATGTATCGGGTGATTTTACATATGTATCAGGAGATTTGAGTAAATCAGAATCTAGACTTCAGTTTATCGAAACCGCAAAATCTCTTGGAGGCAAAATCATGGCTTTAGTAAATGTTGCAGGTGTTGCTCCAAGAGTCAGAGCCGACATTTTGGAAATGACCGAAGAAAGCTACGATTTTGTTATGAACATTAACACAAAAGGCACACTTTTCTTAACACAATCCGTTGCAAACGAGATGATAAAACAAGGTTCTGACGACAAAAAAGCAATAGTAAACATCTCATCAATGTCTGCCTACACATCATCCACAAGCCGTGGCGAATATTGTATATCAAAAGCAGGAGTTAGCATGATTACCTCTCTTTTTGCCGACCGTTTGGCAGAATTCGGCATCATGGTAAATGAAATAAGACCGGGCATAATTGCTACAGGCATGACCGAAACCGTTCAGGCAAAATACGACAACTTAATTTTCAACGAAGACTAACTATGAAATGTCAATATATTTTTAAAAAATTTTTAAAATTCTTTTAGCTATGTAAAAATGGGTATAGCAAACAGACCTCCAAAGGAAGCCACTTGAAATTTAATAGATGGATTACGCCGCAGGATTGTAA
>JAZULN010000013.1:0-6580 GCA_045603125.1 Clostridia bacterium
TAGGTCTTCCCATTATTAAATCCTCTCCTTTTCTTTATTATATCACAAAAAATGATGGTAGACACTTTTTTAGTGTCTACCATCATTATATCGCTTCACGTATGAATTGACTTTTTTTGTTTTCATGCTTTACTTTTTTAAAGACCCGTGCTATAATAAAATAGGAGAAGAGTGAGTAATAATCGTGCACTTTTTAAAGAGGAGAAATAAATGTATATAAAAAACGTTTTGGAATATCTGGAAAATTCAGCAAAGAATTTTCCAAATAAAACTGCATATACCGACGAAACGGGCGAAATTTCATTTTATGACCTGATGATTGAGGCGAAAAAAATCGGCACGAAGATTTCTAAACTAACCGATAAAACCTCAAGACCAATCGGGGTTATAACCGGCAGAAACTATAGGTGTCTTATAGCGTTTTTCGGCGTTTTATATAGCGGGAACTTTTATGTCCCCATAGATTCTGAAATGCCGGAAGTTCGTCTTAAAAATATTTTAGATAACCTAAACCCTGAGTTTATTTTATATAGCGAAAATGATAAAAAGTCAGTGGAGAAGATTTTGGATAGAAAGACTCTAATCTATGGCGATACCGACTTAATTGACGAAGAACTGCTATTTGAAAGACGACGCCGTGTTTTGGATATCGACCCAGTATATGTAATCTACACATCCGGCTCCACTGGGATGCCGAAGGGAATTGTGATATCTCATAGAGCGGTCATAGATTTTATCGAGTGGATGAGTGAGGCTATCGGCTATTCCCACGACGATGTATTTGCAAATCAGGCACCGTTTTATTTTGATTGCTCGGTTAAGGATTTATATTTAACTCTAAAACTTGGTGCAACCGACCATATTATCCCTAAAAAGCTATTTATGTTCCCGACTCTTTTAGTGGACTTTTTAAATGAGAAAAAGGTTACGGCTCTTACCTGGGCAACATCGGGTTTTAACTTGGTTTCATCATCGGGGATTTTGGAGAAAAAGCATCCCGAATATCTTACCAAAGTTGCAATCGGCGGTGAGGCAATGCTTGCAAAACACTTAAATAACTGGAGAAGGGCAATGCCAAAGGTTCAATATGTAAATCTATATGGTCCAACAGAGGTTACCGTTGACTGCACATATTTTAAAGTTACGGGTGAATATAAGGACCACGAAGCGATTCCAATCGGGAGAGCTTGCGAAAATAAAGAGGTCATGTTATTAGATGATAATTTATTGCCGGTAGAAAAAGGCACGCCGGGTGAGATTTGCGTAAGGGGAATAGGACTTTCTCATGGCTATTATAACGACAAAGAAAAGACCGACGGGGCATTTATAAAAAATCCCAATGTCCCATATAACGATTATATCTATAAAACGGGCGATATCGGTATTATGAACCCGGACGGCGATATTGTATTTCAGGCACGAAAAGACGGTCAGATAAAGCATATGGGGTATAGAATTGAGCTTGGTGAGATAGAACGTGGTGTAAATGCCTTAGAAAAAATCGTCGAGGCTATATGTTTTTATGATGCCACAAGGGATAGAATCGTCTGTGTTTTTGAAGGTGATACTGAGAGTAAAGAGATTGCAAGAGAACTTGGTAAAATTCTACCTAAATATATGATTCCAAATATCTATAAAAGGGTAGAGAAAATGCCACATAACGCAAACTCAAAAATCGATCGGGTGCTTTTGAGAAGGGAATATGACGATGAAGAAAATAACTGATTATAGCGAGGTTTCGCCCCTTATATTAAAATACTTTAAAAAAGGGGTTATGACAAATAATTTTCTCACGCCCCAGGATTATAAGTCGGAAATCAGCGAGGGTAGGCTTTTTTATGAAAACGGCGACGAATTTTTAAATCTCTATGTAAAAAGAGACGGATTTTTCATAATGTATTTCTATATTTTCTCGGTTGATTTCTTATTTCCTGAAATCGACGCACCTATAGTTTGTGATGTGCCGGAGGAATTTGTAGAAATCATGGAAAATAACAGCTTCAAAAGGATAACAGAAAGAATAGCCCTTGAAAAACCGGAAGATGTGGGCGAAAGCTATTTTAAAACTTTGGCAACCGAGGATGATGCTGCGGAAATCTTTTCGCTTATGGAAAAGTCTTTTGATAAGTTTTCGGGGTTTTTACCAAATCTGTCGCAAATTAGAGATGAGTGCCGGGAAGGACTTTTTAAGGTTGAAAAAAACTCCGGAGAAATCTTGGGGGTATTGAGAACAGGAAAAAAGGGAAAGGTTTTAGTTATAAAACATCTTTTAACTAATGAAAAATTCAGAGGTAGGGGCGTTGCAAAAAGCCTCGTATCCGGGATAAAAGAAAAGTCAACCGTGTGGACAGGGGAGAAAAACACCCCTGCAATAAATCTATATAAATCCATGGGATTTTTAAGAAACGGAAAAAAATCGATAGTATATATGAAAGGAATTGATAAAAATGATAGTTGAAAAGGAAAGAGTAATTGAGATAATAGAAGAAATAGCACCGGGTGCGGATTTAGAGTCGGATTCATTGATTGATGACGCAATCTTAGACTCCTTTGATATTGTTGCAATAGTTAGCGAACTTATCAGTGAATTTGACGTGGAAATCAATGTTGAGGATATAATCCCTGAAAACTTTAACTCGGTAGATGCTTTGGTAAAGCTTTTGGAGGATAAATAAAAATGGCGTTTACCTCGGTAGAGTTTATAGTTTTTTTAATCCTCGGTGTGTTGATATATTATGTGATGCCAAAACGCGTAAGATGGGTAGTGCTGCTTGGTCTTAGCTACGTGTTCTATCTTGCGGGTGGTATGAGTGCTGTTTTTTATATACTCTTTACCACAATCTCTACATACGCCGGAGGATTATTGATTGGAAATGTAAAAAAGGGTGAAACCAAAGAAGAAAAGCAAAAAGCAAAGCGAAAAAAACGGACCTTTGCCGCAATTGTGCTAATCTTGAACTTTGGTTTACTTTACTTTGTAAAATACTGGAATTTCACGCTGGACCTGATAAATATTCCGGGCAATATTTTAAGATTTAATCTTTTGATGCCCCTTGGGATTTCTTTTTATATATTCCAGTCCATGGGCTATATCATAGACCAGGTTCGAGGAAAATATCCGGCAGAACGAAACTTTTTTAAATTTGCCCTATTTGTGTCATTCTTCCCGCAAGTGACCCAAGGCCCAATCGGAAGATTTGACGCACTGACCAAGACCTTATATAACGAAAAGCCCCTGGATTTTGATAATATAAAAGAGGGCACAAAGCTTATGGTCTGGGGCTTTATAAAAAAGATGGTGGTAGCCGACAGAGCCTCGGTTGTGGCGTCGGCAATTATTGATAATTACCCAAATTATAGCGGTTCGGTAATACTCTTTGGCGTGATTTTTTACTGCATCCAGCTATACTGCGATTTTTCAGGCGGTATCGATATTGCAAGAGGGGCGGCAAAGCTCTTTGGTGTAGATATGGCGATAAATTTCCAAAGACCTTTGTTTGCCACCAGTATAACAGATTTCTGGAGAAGATGGCATATCACCTTGGGTGCATGGTTAAAGGATTATCTTTTCTATCCTATAACTCTGTCAAAGCCCTTTATCAGCCTTGGAAAATTTTCAAGAAAGCATATAAAGTCAAAGGCAGGTAAGATTCTTCCTACATCTTTAGCGACCTTTATTGTATATTTGGTAATCGGAATTTGGCACGGTGCCAGTTGGAAGTATATTGCATTCGGATGCTGGAATGGTGTCATAATCACAGGTTCGCTTCTTTTAGAACCGTATTTTAAAAGCTTTAAAGAAAAGTTATCTATAAAAGACGATACCCGGGCATATCGAATTTTTAGTATTGTAAGAACCAATATTATAGTGGTTTTGGGAAGGTACATTACAAGAGCGGCAGGAGTTAGTGCGGCAGTGTTAATGCTTAAAAAAACTTTCACCGAGTTTTCCTTGTCGTCCCTTTTTGAAAGCCTTATGACCTTTGGATTAAAAGCTTCTGATTATATTATAATTATTGGTGTTTGTCTATTGATTTTTGTGTTGGAATTATCAGAAGAATGCGGCGTAAGACTGACCGAAAAAATCGAGAAAAAGGGAATAATACCTACATTTTTGGTTGCCTTTTTTGCAGTTTTGATATTAGTGTATTTTGGAATTTTTCGAGGCGGATACATTGCATCGGAATTTATTTATAAACAGTTTTAGGAGAGAGAACTATGAGTTCAAAAAAGTGGTGTGTTGTGGCATTTTTGGGAGCCCTTTTTGCCACATTGTCAGTGGTTATTTTAAATGTTCTTGTCGACCCGTTCGGTGTCTTTGGTGACGACTGGTATTCTTATAATGCGACCAATAACCCAAGAATTGCAAAAATTGAATATCTAAAGAAAAACCACCATAAATATGATTCCTATATTATCGGCTGTTCTTCTACAAGTTCATATCCAGTGGAGGAACTAAACGAGTATATGAACGCCAGATTTTATAATATGATAATGTATGGTGCTGATATGTATGACGTGGAAAAAACGGTTTACTATTTAGCTGATAATTATACCGTTAAAAATCTGGTGTTAAATTTATATGTGGCAAATGGCTTTGACTATAACTATGAACCCGATAAAATGACAGGTTCAATGCACTCAGATGTTACAGGCGAGTCAAAAATCGGATTTTTAGGAAGATATGCCTTTGCAAATCCCGAGTATGCCTTTTCAAAGATAAAAGCAAAGAAAAATGACAGGTATCTTGCCGAGTCCTTTGATGTTTTTGATGAGGAAACAGGTGCTTATGACAAACGTAAGCGTGATGCGGAGCATATATCCGATTTAGAGAGTTACATTGAGAGTTATCCTGTTTTTGCAAACTATCCTTTAGGGGAATATCCGTTGCCAAAGATTTCAGAAAATGCCCAAAGCATTGGCAGAATTAAGGATTTTTGCGACGAGCGTGGAATACGGCTTTTGGTGGTAAATGCTCCGGTGTATTATGATTATTTTAATTGTATCAACAAGACAGATTTAAAGAAGTTTTACGAAGAGATTGCAAAAAAGACAGAGTTCTGGGACTTTTCTGTGAGTTCTGTAAGTCTGGAACCAAGATATTTCTATGATGAAACCCATTTTAGAAATGATGTAGGTAAAATGGCATTAGCTAAAGTTTTTGGAGATAGTTCAATCTATATCCCCGAGGATTTCGGGTATTTGGTTACCAAAGAGAATGTGTCGGAATATGTAGACAGCCTCTATGGTAAGACCTTCGATGATTCGGAATATACAAAGAAATTGCCTGTACTTTTATATCATCATATATCGGAAGAAGTTAAAAATGACATGATTGTATCACCTGAGAAATTTCAAAATGATATGAAGGCAATTTCAGAGGCGGGATTTTCGGCAGTTACCTTGGATGAAATTATGGCGTATATTGAAAAAGGAGAAGATTTGCCGGAAAAACCGGTGCTAATAACATTCGATGACGGATATATGAGTAATTTTGAGTATGCGTATCCGGTGCTAAAAAAATACGGATTAAAGGGTACAATTTTTGCCGTTGGTGAAACCTACGGGAAGAATACATATCCTAACACCGATAAACCGATATATCCTCATTTTTCTGATGCTGAGAGGCGTGAAATGGAGGATTCGGGGGTGATAGAGGTAGAGTGTCATACCTATGGAATGCATCAAAGTCCTGATTTTGGCGGAGAATATGAAAATATTTTGATAAAAGACGGAGAAGAAGACTCTGAGTACGTAAAAAGACTAAAAGACGATATTAAAAAGTGGAGCGACACCTTGGGATACGAGCCTACTTCATTAGCTTTTCCGCATGGCGTAAGCGATTTGCTATCTCAGGCAGTGTTAAATGACTCGGGAATAAAACTCACCTTCTCAACAGTGCCAAAGACCGATACCCTGATTAAGGGAATGCCTTTATCCGGATATGATTTGGGAAGATATACAGTTACAGAAACCACCGATGTTTTGGAACTTTTAAAATAAAAAACAAACCTCAAAAGGATGGATTTTAATCTGTTCTTATGAGGTTTTTTTATTTAAAAAAATTTTTAGACTTTTCTTAAAAAAATGCTTGACAATTACCCAAAGTTCTGCTATAATAAATATCGTTGATGACATGGAGAGATGTCTGAGCGGTTGAAAGAGCCGGTCTTGAAAACCGGTGACGTGCGAGCGTCCGTGGGTTCGAATCCCACTCTCTCCTCCACATAAAACTTCATATAGGAGTTCGCATGCAAATACTTTTGCTTGGCAGCATAAGGAAAATGTGTGCTATTTTTTTCTACGGAGAAGTACTCAAGTTGGCCGAAGAGGCGCCCCTGCTAAGGGTGTAGGTCGGGAAACCGGCGCGAGGGTTCAAATCCCTCCTTCTCCGCCACTCGTATGCACAATTTCATACGGCAAAAAAACACAGTGTTTTTGAAGTAGTCAATACTTTGTAGACACAAAAAAAGAATATTTTAAGCTGCCTGTTCAAGTCTGTATTGAACAGGCGGTTTTCTTTTTAGTTTACGCATTGGTTTTATGTAATTGAAGTAATACACGGTTTCATCAATGACCT
>JAZULN010000014.1:0-31733 GCA_045603125.1 Clostridia bacterium
CTTTACATTTCACCCTCTCTATGATATAATTTTCTTAAAATTAATCATAATAGGAGAATTCTTATGAACGCTTTAATCAATGAAATTAAATCAAGAGTTATATTTGATTACTCTTTTGAAAATCCAAAGGATATCACTGACTATTCTGACCTAGTCTACACAAAGGAAATTGAAATAAAATCTCCCCAAGGGGTTCAGAATGTGACCGCTAAAATCTGGACAAAGGCATTTGAGCGTGCTTTTTCTGAAAATGCCAACGTATATGTTCCTGACATCGGCGAGGTAATGTACTTAGACGACTCTATCGTACTTTCCACCGGCAATAAGCTAAAGGTGGAAAAGACTCAGAGAATCGCTATGATTCCACACGCAGCGGTTACTTTGGTTCGCAATAAAAATCTTATCGCGGGTGCAGATAAATTCCTTCATTTAGATAACCCCGACTGCGGAATCGTAATCGACGGCGGTATCTGGGATTCCCTTGAATACACTAAGGAATTTACAAGAGCTTCACAAAATGGTAATTTCAAGCTATGGTCATCAAAGGAAGATCACATTCCGGGAGCATGGGCTATAATGATATTCTCAAACGTTCGTGATATTATTATAAAAAATGCCACCTTTGAAAACGGTCAGTCATACGCTATTCAGATTTCAAACTGCGAGGGTATGGACATTCAAGACCTTCAGTTCAATAACTATCATAAAGACGGCGTACATATTAATGGTACAGTCAGATACGGCTATGTTGCAAACTTAACCGGCAAAGACATGGGTGACGATATGGTTGCCATGAACGCCTGGGACTGGAACACATCTGCAATGTCTTTCGGTTCTATCGAAAAGCTATTCGTGGAAAATGTCTTTAGTTCTCATAATGAGTTCCGACTATTGCCGGGCAGAAAAACCTACTCGGATGGCTCTTATGCCGACTGTGACATCAAAGACTGCGTTATAAAAAATGTTGAAGGGGTATATACCTTCAAGTTATACGGTCAACCAAACTGCCACAATACATCGGATTGCTCAGAAACTCTCGGTGTAATCAAGAATGTACATTTTGAGGATATCAGATTCCCTGAAATTTCACCCGAAGGCTTTGGCGGACTTCCGGTTGAAGGCTTATTTGAAGTTTGTGCCGACGTTTCTGATGTGTGGCTAAATAACATATCAATAGAAAGCCCATATTCCGATTTTGAGAAATACGGTGTTAGTGTTATAAAGGTAGGCCCACTTTCGGCGACTATAAAATATAACCCTGACGATATCAGCACATGGATTGAAGTATTCTATCCTGATAACATCTGTACTATGAAGGATACCCACATCGGCAAGATTTCATTTGCTGACTATACCATAACAAAAGATGATATCAACATGGTGGCAAAAGCAACCCGTCAAACTCCAAATCCGGATTATCCTAACACCACGCCAAAGGGTGGCACAGGCTACGGAATCATTGAAAATGTGATTTTTGAATAAGACTTAAAAAAGCAATCGCTCTGCGGTTGCTTTTTCTAATATCTGGTCTGTTTTTTAGTTAAAAAGGCTCTTGTTTTATTATATTCCTAATGATATAATGATTATAGGTGATGAAAATGAAAATTTTAAACATTGGTTCATGTAATATCGATTATGTGTATGAACTATCCCACATTGTAACCCCGGGTGAGACTGTCGACTCTAAATCTTTATCACTTTTCCCGGGCGGAAAAGGTCTTAACCAATCAATTGCCGTAGCAAGAAGTGGCGTTGATATTTTCCATGCGGGTTGCGTCGGAAAGGACGGCTTATTCTTAAAAGAACTGCTCGAATCCTCAGGTGTTGATACAAGATATATCAAGATAGAAGAAGCTTCGTCAGGGCACGCTATAATCCAGGTCGATGAAAAGGGCGAAAACTCAATAATCCTTTATCACGGTACAAACTATATGATTGATAAAAATTATATCGACAGTGTTCTTACAGATTTTTCCGAAGGCGATATTCTGATTTTGCAAAATGAAATCAGCAATCTTCAATACATAATAGATAAAGCATACGAAAAGAAAATGAAAATTGTTTTAAATCCATCGCCTATTACCGACGCATTAAAAAAGATCGACCTTTCAAAAATATCAATACTGATACTAAACGAAATAGAAGCATTTTCTTTCAGTAGCGAGAAAAAAACCGATAAAATATGTGAATATTTTAAGAATACTTTCCCTAACCTCTCTGTTGTTCTAACCTTGGGTTCTAAAGGTTCAATCTACATAGATAAAAACGATAAAATATTCTGTCCGTCCTTCTCGGTAGATGTTGTGGATACCACTTCAGCCGGCGACACTTTCACAGGTTATTTTATATCAGGCTTGGTTAAGGGAATCAAAATCAAAAATGCTCTGAAACTTGCAACTGCTGCCGCCGCCATATCGGTATCGAGAAAAGGTGCATCTTCCTCTATTCCAAAGATAGACGAAGTTGATGAGGCATTAAAAAGTTTTTCACCAAACAAATCCGGAATCGATAAAAATCAAGAAAAAAAAGATTACTTTTTGTCTTTTATTGAAGAAAATCTTCAAGCGGTAACGTTAAAGGAAGTTGCAAAGTTCATGGGTTACTCACCTTCTCATGCATCGAGTTGGATAAAATCAAATTTGGGCGAGACCTTTTCCGAACTCTTACAAAAAATGCGTTTTGAAAAAGCAATCTCATTATTAGAAGAAACCACCTTGCCAATAGGTGAAATTATAAATTTATGTGGATATCAAAACGAGAGTTTTTTCAGAAAAATATTCAAAAAACATACCAACAAAACACCCTTTTCATACAGAAAGTCATTTCAAAAAGGAGATTAAGTCCATGACCAAAGAACAAATACTAAAAAATCTAAAAACCCCAACCCACCCTGTGGATGTTGTGTTGGATACCGATGCATATAACGAAATCGACGACCAGTTCGCCATTTCTTATATGATTAAAAACTCACAGAAACTAAATGTCAAGGCAATTTATGCCGCACCATTTTTTAACTCAAATTCAGAAAACCCTGCAGATGGCATGGAGAAAAGTTACGATGAAATCCTGAAACTTCTCAACTTAATGGCCGAGAAAATCGACGTCTTTAAAGGTTCAACCGAGTATCTCCCGGACGAGTCAACAGCCGTTGATTCTCAAGCCTCAGAGGATCTTATATCCCGTGCTATGAACTATTCTCCCGAAAATCCCTTATATGTTGTGGCAATAGGCGCTATAACAAACGTCGCATCCGCCCTTATAAAAAAGCCGGAGATTGCCGAAAATCTTGTTATCATCTGGCTTGGCGGCAACGGGCTTGACTACGCCGATACCTACGAGTTCAATATGTATCAGGATATTGCGGCGGCAAGGGTGATAATGTCCTCAGATGCACCTTTTGTTCAACTTCCATGTGTAGGTGTTGTGAGCGAATTCAGAATTTCCGGTGCGGATATTAAGGAATGGTTGTTAGGTAAAAATCCCTTGGCCGATTATCTTGGAAAAAATACTATTTCGGCTGCAGAAAGTTACGCAAAAAAAGGCAAACCCTGGACAAGACCTGTCTGGGACGTAACAGCGGTTGCATGGCTATTAAATGAAGACGAAAAATTTATGGAAACCCGCATCCAAAACCGTCGTCTTCCCACATACGAGAGTTTTTATTCAAAGGATGAACTGGATATTCCAATGAACTATGTCTATTACATAAAAAGAGATGAACTAATGGAAGATTTAATTGAAAAGTTAACAAAATAGCAAGGGCATATGCCCTTGCTATTTTTATGAAAACATTTTAATATTATCTTCTTTCCCAAAAACTCTCGTTTTGTAACCTTTATATCCTACCCAGATGATTGCTACAATCACACAGAATCCCAAAAGAACCCAGAATACCGAGCTCCAACCAAAATGTTCAGCAATAAACCCTAGCCCATATGAGCTTATTGTACTGCCCACATAGCAAAATCCGTTTAAAATCCCCGCAAACATTCCCGAATTTACCTTATCTCGCACAAACATTGGGAAAATACTGGTAATTAGGCTATTTAAACTCGACGCAAAAAGATTTACAACCACGAGTCCTGAAAGCATAATCAAAACATTTTTCACCGAAAGACTTCCGATTATTGCAAGAATTATTATCCCCATAACGGCAAATATCAAAAAACAGTGGGTTATGTAGTCAATCACCTTTTTATGTACCTTCAATGCGAAAGCATTACCGAATACGGCAACAACCGGCAACAAAAGTGTCAATAGGATTGAGAGTGAGTCGTTTAGCGAATACTCTTCTTTTAAAATTGACGGCACCCAGGTTGTCAAGCCGTCTTTTATAAGATTGACCCCGATTGCACAAAAGCAAAGAATTGGTATTGCAATATGGAAGATCTTTTTCTCCGATTTTGTTTGTTTTATTGCCTTTTTTTCTTCTATCTCTTCCCCTTTTACCTTGGGCGTTTCCTTGTCCGCTATTGACATATTAACAGCCTTTTTATAGAACCCAAGCAGAAATATTGCAACCAAAAAGTCTGCAAAAGCCGCCAGATAAAATGCATATTTAAATCCTTGAAATATTGCAAACACCGAGCTGCAACCATAAATTATCAGAGTTCCCACCGCAACAGTTGTCCCCAAAACCACGCTTGATCTACTCAAATCCTTTTTCGGTAGCGACTCAGACATCAGTCTTATAATGGTAGGCCAAAGTATTGACAAGGAAAATCCGTTTATCATCCATAGCCATTTTATAAGACTAAATTCACACCCTAGAGCAATTATAAAATTTATTATTCCCGATATTATAAGGCTTCCAAATATCATCCATTTTATATTATATTTTTTACATAATATTCCGTTTACCACCTGGCCTACGCCATAGGAAAAGAAGAAAAATGTCGGCACCAATCCTGCTTCTGATTTAGTTATCCCATAATGGTCAATAATTTGTGTGATATTTGCCGAATAATTTAACTTACCCAGATATGATATGGCATAAATAAGCCATCCCATAAAAATAAGCAAGTTTGCTCCACTTTTCTTTGTTGTCATAGTTTTTCTATCTCCCAAAATAATTATATCTAAGCTATGATACCACGAATTTTCAATCTTGTCAACAAAAAACCACCCCGAAAGGGTGGTAATTTTATTATTCAGGGTCACAACACGGATCAGGTTTTTTTTCTATTTTCTCGATGCTTTTATCCGCATCGGTTTTATCCCCTAAGCCTGTGGTTTCTGAAAATACCACATTTTTCTTTGTCATATCAACCGCATCGGTCGGCACAATAATCTTTGCGGCTTTGCCGTCAGACATAGATATCAATGCTTCATATTTTTTAAGTTCTAAAACTGCAGCATCGACCCCTGCCTCTTTCAAAGCTATCAATCCGTCAGCCTCTGCCTTTTTGGAAAGATAAATCGCCTTCGCTTCACCTTCGGCACGGGCAATTCTTGCATCTCTCTCACCTTCTGCTGCCAAAATCATAGCCTGCTTATCACCTTCAGCACGGGTTATCGCCGCCGCCTTATGACCCTCTGCCTGTAGCAAGGTTTCACGGCGGTCTCTTTCTGCCTTCATCTGCTTTTCCATTGCATTCTGGATTTCTGCCGGCGGAATGATGTTTTTAAGTTCAACTCTATTTACCTTAATACCCCATTTGTCTGTTGCATCGTCTAAAATGGTGGTCATCTTGCCGTTTATAGTATCACGAGATGTTAGTGTACCGTCAAGCTCCAATTCACCTACGATATTTCTCAAGGTTGTTGCGGCAAGATTTGATAGTGCCGAAATTGGACTTACCGCACCATAAGCATAGAGTTTTGCATCAAACACAGCATAATAAATTACCGTATCAATCTGCATGGTAACGTTATCTTTGGTAATAACCGGTTGAGGCGGTGAATCTAAAACCTGTTCCTTTAGGGTTACCTTTTTTGAAATCTTTTCAATAAACGGTGTTTTAATGTGAATACCTGCCGACCAGGTGGCTTTATATTTTCCCAGTCTTTCCACAACATATTCGTGTGCCTGCGGGACAATCTTAATGTTTGGAATTATAAGAATTAGCAATAAAACAGCAATAACTATAATAGTTTCAGTCATATTAATCTCTCCTTTATTATTTTATGTTTTCAGTTTAGCATAAAAATATTCCCCTGTCAATAAAAAGGACTGTAAATTCTACTCCTTTATGTAGGGATAGGAAAAATGCTTCAGAACAAAAAAATATAGAAAAAGCAAGGCATAAAGCCTTGCTTTTGGTTATCCGACGGCGTACAACGGTACTCCGAGGACTATATTTTTTTATAGCAAAAAGAATCCTTTTTGCGGTCTGGACTTTTTTACATCCCTTGCTATTATTCAAAATCGTCTGCTGTAATAAATGTATAGCCAAGATCATGAAGAGTCTTTGCCATCATATAGAATTTTTCCGGCATATCAGGTTGATATGCAAAATATTCAGGATAGAAATATTGCTCGTGGTTACCCAAACCAAAATAATCGCGGCCTCTACTGTCGATTTCAACGATACGATCGTGAATTTCCTCTACAGTATTTAAGTTAAGGCAAGGGCCACCACTTGGACGCTTAAATCTGATACCTGTTTCTTCATCAAGAATAGATGTATTTTCAAACATTCTTGGTGCATCCTTTTCGTCAACAACATGGTTATATCCGCAAATTGATGCTTTTATTCTTAAATCCTTAGTTGCTCTTGCATATAATTTAGATTCAGGTTGACGGTTATGACGAAGTCTTGCAGCGTGACCATATGGCAATACGCTCTCGTCACCTGTAAATTCAGCAACAGGGCCGACACTTACGCACATAAATTTCGCACCGCAATCAACAAGTGCTCTGACACCTTCCTTACTGATTGGTAACCAGTGAGGTAAAACCGAATAACTTATAGACTTTTCGCCGGCAAATCTCTTAACTTCGTCGAAAATCAAGTTCCAGTCTGTCTTTACAGTTTCATATGTAGCATTTACATATGGGTAATCAGGAAATTCCTGCTTTGCGTGGAAACCAAACTTTAACCAATCAGAATTTGCCTCAAATTCCGCCTTATAGCAGTCAGGCATTTCCTTTAGAGTAAATTCATCTGTTCCATAGAAAAAGTCGGTGCGATAAAAAAGGTTTAATTGAACTGTCAAACCCCATTCATCATGACATTTTTTAAGCATCTTAAAATAACTCTGGTCAAAGATAGACTCTGGTCTTTCTCTTGCCACATCTCTTAGACACCAAATAACGTCATCTACAAAGAAATACGCTTTTTTCATTTTGTTCACCTCATAAAATTTATTTTACTTAGATTATACCATAATTTTTCTTCAATTCAATTGAAAAAATCACTTATTATGGATAAAATAACTATTTTTTACTTTCTTCATAAGATTATCTTAAAAGATGGTTTTTATGATTATTATTTAAAGTCGTCGGCTGTTATAAAGCTATAGCCAAGGTCGTGAAGAGTTTTTGCCATTTCATAGTGTTTTTCTGACATATCCGGCTGATATGCATAATATTCAGGATAAAAATATTGTTCGTGATTGCCAATCCCAAAATATTCAACGCCATTTTTATCAATATCCAAAATAGCCTTTACATTTTCCTCTACCGAATTTAAATTAAGACAAGGCCCACCGGCATATTCCTTAAATCTGATGCCTGTTTCTTCGTCAAGCAAAGATGTATTATTAAATTGAAGACCTGCCGATTCTAAGTCTATTATGTGGTTATATGCGCAAATTGACGACTTGATTCTTTCATCTTCTGTGTTTCTTCCATATAATTTTGTTTCGGGCTGACGGTTATGACGAAGTCTTGCAGCGTGACCATATGGCAACACACTCTCATCACCTGTATATTCGGTAACAGGTCCGGAACTTACAGAGATATACTTAACACCACAATCAGCAAGGGCTTTACACCCCGACTTACTCATTGGTAGCCAGTGGTTTAAAACCGCGAAACTCATTGATTTTTCACCTGCAAATCTCTTAACTTCGCCTGAAATTAAATCCCAGTCTGTCTTTACAGTTTCATATGTAGCATTTACATATGGGTAATCCGGGAATTCCTGCTTTGCGTGAAAACCGAACTTTAACCAGTCTGAATTTGCCTCAAATTCTGCCTTATAGCAGTCAGGCATTTCCTTTAGAGTAAATTCATCGGTTCCGTAGAAAAAGTCGGTGCGGTAGAAAAGATTTAACTGAACTTTCAAACCCCATTCATCATGACATTTTTTAAGCATCTTAAAATAACTTTGGTCAAAGATAGACTGGGGTCTTTCTCTTGCCACATCTCTTAGACACCAAATTACATCGTCAATAAAATAATACACTTGTTTCATTTTGTTCACCTCATAAAATTTATTTTATTTTATTATAGCATACATTTAATTCTTTTCAATAAACAAAACGACGTATTATGGACAAAATAACTATTTTTTTAATCAGAACATAAAAAAACCAAGGAATAATCCTTGGTTTTTGATTTACTTTTTTAGATTTAAGCAGAATAAACACTGCACTGTGTCTTATCTCTGCCCTTTCTTTCAAATCTAACTTGACCATCTACTAAAGCAAAAAGAGTATCGTCACTACCGATTCCAACGTTGTTACCAGGATGAATCTTAGTACCACGTTGTCTAACAAGGATGTTGCCGGCTAAAACGTATTGACCGTCAGCTCTCTTAACACCAAGTCTCTTCGATTCGCTGTCACGACCGTTCTTTGTGCTACCCATACCTTTTTTATGAGCCATTTAAAACACCTCAGCTTTCACCAATTAAAATATTAGAAGTTAATCTTTTCGATTGTTACCTTTGTGAAAGGTTGTCTGTGACCTTTCTTACGACGGTAATTTTTCTTTCTCTTCATCTTGAAAACGTAAATCTTCTTTGCTTTGCCTTGTTTTTCAACCTTAGCAGTTACTGTTGCACCTAAAACTACAGGAGCACCAACATTTACTTTTTCACCGTCAGCTACAACCAATACCTTATCAAAAGTAACGGCTTCGCCTTCTGCAGCTTCAAGTTTTTCGATGAAGATAACATCTCCTTCTGATACTTTGTACTGCTTTCCACCTGTTTCGATTACTGCGTACATGTAAAACACCTCCTCTTAAAATTGAAGTCACGCTATTGCAGGTAAGGTCACCCTTTTAAAACCTGTTCCATGCGGATACTACAATATTATAACAGAAAGTTTTTAGCTTGTCAACTGTTTTTCATATATTTTATCCCAAAAATTTAACCTAAAACTTTTACTGGCAATTCCATATTTTTGTTGGTTTTTACCCTTTTCCTAAGTTTTAGATTGGTGTATAATTTAAATACGTAGAAAAGAAAGGATTTGGTATTATGTCTACAAAAAAATTAACTTTAGCAGCAATATTTGCAAGTCTTACATGTGTGGCAACAATATTTCTTCACATAGACGCTCTCTATGGCTACATAAATTTAGGTGATGCCGTAATTTTAATCGGGGCTTTATTTTTAGACCCGATATCGTCAATGCTATCAGCCGGTATTGGCTCGGCATTGGCCGATTTGGTTACGGGTCATGTAATCTATGTTCCTGCAACCTTTATAATAAAGGCTGCCATGGGATTTGTATCCTCTTTTATGTTACAAAAACTAAAGAAAAAAACACATATTGTTTTATTGGCATATACAATATCTGAATTGATAATGATTGTATTTTATACCATTTACGACGCATTTTTATACGGAAAAAGTGCAATAATTGCAACCCTTCCCGGAAACATGACACAAGGTATAATTAATTTAGTAATTGCATTTTTATTTTACATAATCATCAGAAAAAATAAACTTTTACGCTAATGGCTTTATCCGTTAATTTTATAAAATGTTAATTTACTTAAAGTTTTCATATAATAATTTTAAATTAAAGTTTTTAAGGTGAAACAATGAAAAAATCGTATAAAGTTTTAGAATTCGATAAAATTTTAGAAAAACTGTCATCCTACACCACATCCGAAAGTGTAGCTGAATTTATAAAAAAAATCGAACCCTTCCGTGACATAAAAAAGGCGGAATTTGCCCAAAAGGAAACCACCGAGGCGGTAACTTCGCTTTTGCGACACGGCACACCCGCAGTTAGCCTTAGTGTACAAAACATCACCGGTGCTGTAAAGCGTGCCGATATCGGCGGAGTTTTGACCCCCAAGGAACTAATGGACATCTCAAGGGTTTTATATGTTACAAGAAAAATCAAACTCTATATTGCCGACACCGGTTCAGATATTGAGATATTAAAATCTATGGCAGAAGGACTAATAACCCATAGACCCGAGGAAGATAAAATTAACTCATGCATTCTTTCCGAAACCGAAATTGCAGACGATGCGTCGGGAGAACTTTTGACTATCCGACGTAAAATGAAGCGGCTAAACGCCAATATCCGTGAAACTCTGGATAAAATGATTCGCTCAGAACACTACAAAAAATTCTTACAAGACCCGATAGTCACAATGCGTTCTGATCGCTTCGTAATTCCGGTAAAGGCAGAGTATCGTTCAGAGGTAGGCGGCATTGTCCACGATACCTCGTCGAGTGGGTCAACTATCTTCATAGAACCCATGTCAGTTGTTAATATGAATAACGAAATCAGGGATTTACAGAATAAAGAGGAACAGGAAATTCAAAGAATCCTATCGGAACTATCAGCCGAAGTTTCCAAGATTTCAGCTGACATTTTAGGTGACTATAAAATCCTCACAAAGCTTGATTTCATCTTTGCAAAAGGTAAGCTTTCCCTTGACTATAACGGCACCGAGCCAACACTTAACACCGACGGAATTATAGAATTTCGCCACGCTCGCCACCCTCTTATTTCAAAGGATACCGTCGTTGCAAACGACATCTTTTTAGGCAAGGATTTTGATACTTTAGTTATAACCGGCCCTAACACCGGCGGTAAAACTGTTACCTTGAAAACCATAGGCCTATTTTCCATTATGGCGGCAGCTGGTCTTCATATTCCGGCAAGAGAAGGAAGTCAGGCGGCTGTATTTTCCGATTTTTTTGCCGATATCGGGGACGAGCAAAGCATTGAGCAAAGTCTTAGTACTTTTTCGTCGCACATGGTAAATATTGTGGAAATCTTAAAAAATGCAAAGGAAAACTCCCTTGCCCTATTCGACGAGCTTGGTGCCGGCACAGACCCGACAGAGGGTGCGGCACTTGCGGTTTCTATCTTAGAAAACCTGCGGGATATGGGCGTAAAGACGGTAG
This sequence comes from Clostridia bacterium, assembly GCA_045603125.1. GTDB lineage: Bacteria > Bacillota > Clostridia > UBA1381 > UBA1381 > CAKSFT01. The sequence goes on from JAZULN010000014.1 coordinate 11,268, forward strand.
CAACCACACACTATAGCGAACTAAAGCTCTATGCACTATCTACCAACGGCGTTGAGAATGCATCCTGTGAATTTGATGTGGAAAGCCTAAGACCTACCTATAAGCTCTTAATCGGTATACCGGGCAAATCAAACGCCTTTGCTATTTCAAAACGACTGGGACTTAATGACCACATAATTGAGCGTGCAAATGAGCTTTTATCTGATGAAAACATTAAATTTGAAGACGTTTTGTCCGACCTTGAGCAAAACCGAATTCAGGCTCAATCGGATAAGGAATATGCCCTTCGTATGAAGCGGGAATTAACCGATCTAAAGCGTGAGATTGACAAGGAACGAAAGGCCTTAAAGGATAAAAAGTCGCAGATTTTAGAAGAAGCACGCCGCGAAGCTAAGATTATTGTTATGGAGGCGCGCGACGAGGCAAATTCGCTGATAAAAGACTTAGAAAAGATGCGACATCTTGGCCACGTTAAAAATCTCGACGAAAAAATCACAAAAACCCGGGAAAAATTGAAGAAAAAAGAGGAAACACTCGACTCTGCCATGGCAAAGGCTAAAAAGCCAAGACAAACTTATCATAAACCGATAGAGTTAAAAATCGGCGACACCGTTCGGATTATTGACATGGACCAGGAGGCAAGCGTTATGCGGCTTGCCGACAAAAATGGTATGGTAAAGGTACAGGCAGGGATTATCAATATGGACGTTCACATCTCAAATCTTGCCCACGTTGATGATAAGACCTCAAAAAACCTTGCCGATAAATATATCAAAGCCTCGGCATCATATGTAAGAAAGACACAGACTGTTTCAACCGAGGTGGATTTAAGGGGACAAAACCTTGAGGAGGCTTTGATGAATACCGAAAAATTCCTTGACGACTGTTATTTGGCAGGCGTTTCTCCGGTTACCGTAATCCACGGCAAGGGCACGGGGATTTTGAGAAAAGGTATTCACGAGATGCTAAGAAAACACCGCTATGTCAAGGGCTTTCGTCTTGGTACCTATGGCGAAGGTGAAGACGGCATAACTATTGTTGAACTAAAATAAAGGAGATTGACTATGGCAAAAAAGAAAGCCCAGACCACCAATGCCATGCGTATTCTAACATCTGCAAAGGTGAATTTTAAGGCTATAGAATATGAGTACGAAGGCGAGATTTCCGATAACTTTGGCATGGCAATCTCTGAAATTACCGGAATCGAGCCGGAAAAATCCTTTAAAACCCTGGTTTTAAAAGGCGAAAAGACAGGTTATACCGTATCATGCATACCGGTAAATTGCGAGCTTGACCTAAAAAAGCTTGCCAAAGTTTCGGGCGACAAAAAATTCGAGATGATTCATGTAAAAGATTTACTATCCCTTACCGGCTACATCCGAGGCGGAGTTTCGCCTATCGGTATGAAGAAAAAGTTCCCCACATATTTTGATAAATCATGTGAGAATTTTCAAGAAATTGCCGTAAGCGGTGGAGTTTGCGGTCTTACTTTGATAGTAGACCGTGCCGAGCTTTTGTCGGTTTTAGATGCAAAATCCGAAGATATTATAAAATAATATTGGTAATTGTAAATTTTTAATTTAACAATTACCACCCTCTTTTATGGAGGGTTCGGGGGTGCTAATCCCTGATTTTAAATCTAAAATGACGAATTATTCGTCATTTTAGTCGGAAATAAAAAGTTTCGACCCGCTATTTTGAGATATTATGGAACTTTTTATTTCTTCCAATGATCTTTTACTTGTAAAACTTTAGTTTTACAAGTATCTATAAAATAAAAAGGAGAATTATTATGACAGCTTTTAAAAAGGCAGATATTCTGCTCCCCGACGGAGTAGATTTAGGAAAATGGAGTGTTGTTGCTTGCGACCAATATACCTCGCAGGTCGACTACTGGCAGGATGTTGAAAAAATCGTAGGCGAAAGCCCTTCCACCTTAAACATCACCTTCCCCGAAGTATATCTTTCAGAAGGGGACGAGCGAATTAAAAAAATCAACCAGACAATGGATAAATATATGGCAAGTGGCATATTTAAAAAATACCCACAAAGCCTTATTTATGTTGAACGCACCATTGACGGCAAAAAGGTACGCCGTGGTGTCGTTGGGGCAATAGACTTAGAAAAATACGATTTTTCGGTAGGCTCGGAATCCTTGGTTCGTGCCACCGAAGGTACAGTTTTAGAGAGAATCCCGCCGAGAGTAAAAATTCGTGAAAACGCACCGTTAGAACTTCCCCACGTTATGATTTTAATTGACGACGAGGCATGCGAAGTGATTGAGCATTTAGCTCCTATCACATTCTTAATGGAAAAGGTATACGATTTTGAGCTGATGAAGGGTGGCGGGCATCTGAGGGGTTATCTTATCCCTGATGAGATTTCCGACCAGATTATAGAAAAGCTTTCCGTCTTTGAAGATAAAGCCAAATTCTCGGAAAAGTACGGAATTACCGATAAATCTCCCCTTGCATACGCTGTTGGTGACGGAAACCATTCTCTGGCTACAGCAAAAACCTGTTGGGAGAACTTGAAAAAGACCTTGACACCTTCTGAGATTGAAAACCACCCGGCAAGATTTGCCCTTTGCGAGATTGAAAATATCCACGACACAGCTTTAGAATTTGAGCCAATCCACAGAGTGGTTTTCGATGTTGATGTTGATGATTTACTGAAAAACTTGGGCGAGTTTTATGAGCTATCCCAAAACCCCGAAGACGGACAATGCATCGAATACATATTGAAAAAGGGCGAGGGTAAAGTATATGTTAAGAACCCAAAGAGTCAGCTAACCGTCGGCACACTTCAGATTTTCCTAGACCAATACTTGAAAGGAAAAACTTCCGAAATCGATTACATCCACGGCGACGATGTGTGTAGAGACCTTGGCTCAAAACCCGGAAATATCGGCTTTATACTACCGCCTATGGCAAAGTCAGATTTATTCTTAGGCGTTATAAAAGACGGAGTTTTGCCGAGAAAAACCTTCTCCATGGGCGAGGCTTACGAAAAGAGATTCTATTTAGAGGCAAAACTAATTAAATAACATTTAAAAGGAGCTGTAAGTTTTTACAGCTCCTTTTTTTCGGGTGGCACAGAGCCCCGCCCCTATGGTGTTGGTTTTGCACACAAAAAGAGGTTTTCCAAAGGAAAACCTCTTTAATTTACCTATAGTCTATATTAATAGTCTAATGGTGTTTCAATCAAAGCATTCATATCCAAATCCCAGATAAATGCCTTAACTGTTTCTGGCATACTTGCTGTAAATTCTACTGTATCTGAATCAGTTGCATTTGTACCGTCAAATACGATAGGCTTAATTTCTGCACCATTGAATACATCATTTAGATATTTCGCAAAGTATACAATGATTGTCTTACCGGCTGCAGGAATACCTTCACATGAAACTGTCAATGTACCGATATCATATTCAGCACCAGTTACAGCAAATTCTTTAGGAACTTCAGGTGCCTTTGTATAGTCAAAGCCCTTAATCATACCATAGTCGTTTGCAACTGCAACGATTGAATATGTACCGCCAGCTACATCTTCTGCAAATTCTACAGTAACTTCTGTTGAATCAGCATTAGGTGTTAGAGTGATACCTTCAATTCTCTCAGTTCTAGCTGTATTCATAGCAAACCATGTGAAGTTTTGCTTTGAAATACCTTGAGTTGTACCAAGTTGGTTAATAACTTCTGCCTTGAATGTCAAGTCTTCTGCACCGGCAACTTCTGTTACCTTAACTTCAGCAGGTGATAACTTTGTGATAGATGTTGCTGTCTTGTCAAGATGTACTTTCCATCCGGTCACAGGTGCGATTGTTTCACCGTTAATTGCTGATTGACCTGTTGGGTAACCAATCATTACATAAGATGAACTGCTACCTGCAACTGGGGTTGTGAATACTGTGCTGATTGTCTGCCATTCATCGCCTGATGCAGTCACTTTTTCAAGTTTATAACCCTTTTCTGATGTTGTGCCATCTACTGCATTCGCAACAAAACCAAAATATGGTTCATATGTTGTATCTGCATTTTGTACCTTTATTTCAACAAGATATGATGCATCCTTTTCAAACTGAGTCCAGTTAAACAATGCAGGGTTATTTATCTGTTTCTCAGCATATTCAATTCTTGAACCATTGATAGCCGGAGCATAAAGCGTTGCAGACGCGTCACATGTATATTCAATCATATTAGCTGCAAGGTGTTTACCACGGCCTAGTGAATCATCATGTGCTATTACTTCTGCCAATGCACCATGACGGTTTACATAATATGTTGAGTTAGGTTCTTTCAACATATTAGCCGGAGCGGCAACAGGTGCAGTATCTTCAAGTTCTTCAACAACTGTGATATTTAAACCTAATTGTAAACCTGCATCTTCAGCGATTGCCAAGATAACATAGTTGCCTGCCCAAGCAGAATCTGAAACGTTGATTGTGTATTCACCGTTTGCACCAGGTGTTACTGTGATATCTTCGATGATTTCGCTTCTTTCATCATCTAATACCATAAATTCAATACCATCTTGTGATAACTTACCCTTATCACCGCATTGGTTTAGAATTTCAGTTTTTGCTGAAATTGTGTCGCCAGGCATAACGATTGTTGATGATGTTGCAACATTTGTGATTTCTGCTGCTTGCTCGATACCGATATATGCAGTATTCATGTTTACATATACTACAGAACCCTCTGCAGTTAATGGATATGCTTTACCATTCCAAGTTTTACCATCAGTAAAGCCCATATTACCGCTACCACCGGTACCATCCGATGATAAGGTTACTGTAAACATCTGACCTTCTCTTGATGTTACATCAATTGAAGCAACATCATAAATATATGCATTACCTGCTGCGTTCTTTGATTTATGCGATATAGCAAATTTAGGAGTGATTCCCTCGGCACTCATATTTTTAACTTCAAAACTATATACATAGTCTGTGTAAGGTTGGAAATCAACCCAATTATAGTAAGGCGCTGGGTCTTTATTTTGTTCTTTTGCCCAGTTATTAAAGATAGTACCTTCTGCTCCATATGCACCAACCGGTGTCTCTGAAGATTTATAGGTGTATGTTGCCCAGTTACCTGATGTGCTCTTAGTTGCAAGGTGAGAGTTTGCTGATGTGAAGTGACTTGATGTTGCAGGTAATTTAAATCTGTTAGGATTAATTTGATCCTGAGGAATCTTTGCTTTATCTGTTAAATCCATTTCAGCAAGGTTGATAACTTCAAAGGTTGCACCCTTTTGAAGAACTACATCAGAATCCTTTGCAGTTGCTAAAACTACATAGTTACCGGATGCAGCATCTGCATCAACTGAAACTGTATATTCACCGTTTTCACCTTTTTCTACGATAACGCCGCTTGCGATATCAGTTCTGTCTGCATTTAGAACGATTAGTTCATAATCCTGACCTAACTTACCCTTATCGCCTGCCTGGTTAAGTACTTCAACCTTACCCTTTGCAGATTCACCTACTTCGATTTCTTCAGGTAGAACGTTTGTGATTTCTGCATATTGTTCAACACCAATATACATTGTATCCATATTTACATATACAACTGAGCCGTCAGCTGTTTTTGGGTTTGATGCAACGCCTAAGTTTTTGTAACCATTCGGGAAGCCCATTGATGCAAGACCTGCTGTAGCACCCGTTGAAAGTGTTACTGTTAACATCTGGCTTTCTCTTGATGTTACATCAAATGTCTTATAGTCCGCTTTTGGAGAACCATTTTCATCTGAATAGAATTGAGCAAAACCGAATCTTGGTGTGATACCGTCAGCACTCATATTCTTTGCCTCAACGCTATACACATAGTTTGTGTTTGGTTGGTATTCTGTCCAGTTGAAGTTCGCTGCTGTAGCTTCATCTGTTTTTGTCCACTTACTGAAGTATGTACCTTCATTAACAAATGAGTCTCCAGCCTTTGAATTATCAACTGTATACCTAGCCCACCTATCCACATTGGCAACGACATCAGCAAGGCCTGAGTTTCTATTTGTAAAGTTATTTCCACCAATAGGAGCCTTGAATCTGTTAGGGTTAACATCTTCGTCTGCAATCTTTGCATGGTCTTCCCAATCCATTGATTCAGGGTTAATAACTGAAATTGTTAAGCCTTTTTGCATTAACTTATCTTCTGTTGAAAGACCTGATCTTGCTAAGATTACATAGTCGCCTGCAGGAACTGATTCTGCAACATTAATTGTGTATGCACCGTTTTCCCCCGGTACGATATCGATATTTTCTACCAAACCGGTTCTGTCTGCATCTAGAGCCATATATGTGAAGCTTTGGTCAAGCTTACCCACATCACCGCATTGGTTTAGCATTGAAGCCTTAGCTTCTAATGAACCGCCTGCTGTAACAATCGGTGAACCAAATGCTTCGTTTGTAACTTCTGCTGCTTGTTCGATACCAATATACATTGTATCCATATTAACATATACTACTGAACCGTCAGCAGTCTTTGGGTTTGATGCAACTCCGAAATTTCTGTAACCGTTCGGGAAGCCCATTGAACCGGCACTACCTGTTGCATCAGTTGAAAGAGTTACTGTTAACATCTGGCCTTCTCTTGATGTAACGTCAAATGTTTTATAGTCAACTACTTTTGTACCGGCAGCATTTGTTGAGAATTGAGCATAACCAAATCTTGGAGTAATGCCTTCAGCACTCATATTCTTTGCTTCAACACTGTAAACATAGTTGGTGTTACCCTCGAATGTAGTCCAGTTGAAGTTTGCTGCTGTATCTTCATCTGTTTTTGTCCACTTACTGAAGTATGTACCTTCGTTAACAAATGAGTCACTAGCCTGTGAGTTATCAACTGTATATTGAGCCCATCTGCCTTGATTAGCCACAATGCTTGCAAGTTTTGAGTTTCTGTTTGTAAAGTTCATTGCATTAATAGGTGCCTTAAATCTGTTAGGATTGATATCCTCTGCTGCAATTTTTGCATGATCAGAATAGTCTTCTGTATCAGCTGATGCTGACATTGGCATAACAAGTGTTGTTGCAAGAAGAGCTACACTGATTAGGCTTGAAATAAATTTTTTCATTTTTTTCACTCCTTTTTTTCTCTCTTTTCGGCTATTTTTTTAGAAATTGTGGGGACTTATCTTCCTTTTCGGGAGAGGATGGAACCCCATTCACGGGAGGGCACGAAAGACCCTCCCCTACATCTAAATCAATAACCTTCACATTGTTACCTTTCGTTTACTTCAAATCTTTAAAGTAAACATCGTTTGTTTCGCCATAAGACATTAGTTTATCTAATATCGTAGAAACTTTTCTAAGTTCCTTGGCTTGGTTAACGGTATGTGGCGCACCTGAGTCGGTGATTGTCATGATACCGTTAAATTCGTCACGGGTCCAGAGCGATCCTGTTGCAGATGCAGCATCTGAAACCGCAATCATGAGTTTGCCGTTCTTCATATAAGCCGGATACTTAGATGGAACAGCTGTGCCGTCGACTGTATAGGTTGAACCATTTTCGGTAAATGTCAAGGTCGTACCTTTAACATTTAAAGTAGCGGTATTTCCCGAAATGGTAGCGGTTTGACCATACATCTTGGCATATATTTCTGCCGGAACCATCATTTCTTCACCTTTAAACTCAGGAGCGGCTGAGGATGAATCGATGACTCCATCTTCTGTTAACACTTTTCCGGTGCCGGATTTCACAATCTTTGTATTAACCACTTCAGGGATTGATAAAAGGATTGCTTCTGCCGACTTATATTCTGCATTCTTTAAATGCTTCTTAAAATCTTCATCTGTCGGGATATTTTCGCTTCTTGTGAATTTCAAAATATCTCCTGCTGTTATTGAGTTTGTTGTAAATTCCAAAGCATCGGTTATAAACGCCTTTTCGGACACATCCAAGTAATCAAAAATCATCTTACCATCTACGGCAAATACTATATTACATCCAATGGTGGTGTTTATAATACCAAACTGCAACGAATGTTTTTTACCATCGCAAAGATATATATCCTTCATATCCTGGATGATACCATCACCGTTTCTTTGAAGTTCTACAACATTCTCTTTTATAATCAGATAATATCCGTTATTTCCACTTGAATATTGATATGTACTGTTTAATTTATTTAACCCGATACCAATAAATGCAGTTTTATCACCGCCAAGGGTCAGTTCTGCATCGAAACAGTAGATAACCGAACCGGACATATGAGAAAGTGCGGTAGATCCACCGAAGGTTCGGTCAACGTCCTTTGCGTGAACAATACTTTGGGAATCTACATCCATTACGCTGGTCCAGTTTGATGCCTTAGCATAATCTATAAGGTCAACATAGCCCGGATTTATCAAAGACTTATTTGTTAAATAATTATTGATAACTGCAGTTCTTGCGTCCAATGCACCCTGAGTATATTTACCAAGTCGAAGATTTGCTAAAACTCTTGTTCTTTCTATGTAGTTTTCGATAAACGCCTTTGTTCCGACTTTGTATTTGCCGGCTTCCGGACCTTCGTTAGACATAGCCTTATTTGCAAGCACCTGCTTTGCTGCACTCTCAAAAGCCTCGGTTGAAATCTTCTCATAAAGGTTGGTTGTGAAGCTATAAACCGCACCATCATGTTTCCATTCGGTTCCTAAAGCCATTGATGAGTTAATAGCGGTAACTCTCCAATAATACTTGGTGTTTCTTTCAAGTCCTTCCATTGGAAGAAGGTTGAATCTTGAAACATCGTCATAAACTACATCTTTAAATTCAGGGTCTTTTGCAATTTCGACTCTGTATTCGTTAGCACCTCTTGCCTCCTGCCAATAAAGTTCCAATCCGCTTGTGTTTACATATGAACCATTTTGCGGATAGAGGAGTCTGAATGGTGCAGTTTCTGAATTTAAGATTAATTCGGTCTGGATACCGATTTCCTTCATGTCGAAGTTTTTATCGGTTAAAATATCTGGCAGTTGTGCCGCAATTTCCGAATCACTCTTTACTCTCCAGTCGTGATTATCAGGGTCAACGAACATATCCTTGCCGGTTGTCTGAATATTATTTGTAAAGTTTGCAAATTCAGCATCCTCCGAGCCTACATTCGGCTCACCACAGTCAACCATAAGGTTTCCTTCGATGAAATTTAGTCTCTTTGGATTTATATGAGTCTCACCCCAAAGTTTTAGCAATGGATAATGCTCATAATATAATTCCTTATTTGCAATATGGTCTACCGAATCGGCAATTGTACCCGCACAACTGATATCCACAGTCGGTGTTGAATAACCGCCGCCTGCGTTATGGAATGACCATGGTCTGTTGGCATCAACTATGATGTTATTCTTAACTTCCATAGCCGCACCATAGTTTGAGTTATAACCAATCTTTGTACCGATAATGAAGTTATTGGTTATGTAGTTACCTTGCTGACCGTCGTCCATGTAGATACCAACAGTACCCGAAACAAGTCTTGGGTCGGCAGGCCAAATTTGGTGAACGTAGTTTCTATCAATTACAGTACCACGTTGGATTTGGTTTCTACCTTGATAAATCGCACCCGCATCACCAACTTCACGAAGAACGTCGTAAATCTCGTTCTTTTCGATTAAGTGGTCGTTACCAGCAAGCTGAACACCGTGCTGAGTCGAGTGAGTGATAAAGTTATTTCTGACGGTTGTACCAACACCTGAAACATTCACAGCTGAGTCAACAATATACCTCTGGTTACAGCCTGAAATATAGTTATTCTCAACTACGTTGTTTGCAGGGATAAGGTTATCCACATTACCGCCTTTTACAAGTATAGCATAGCCACCGATATTTTCAAAGAAACATTCCTTTACATCCATATCATATGATGCATCTTCCTTGATATAGGCAACCTGCCAGTAGTTAGCACCGGTTATAGGTGCTTTATCACCGGTTATTTGCAATGCACCTTCACCAATATTTGTAAATTCACATCCGATAAAGTCGATGTTTTTTACATTTACTGTAGAAACACCCTTGCTTCGTGACTGAGTGAAGTTAAGGTTTTTAAAGGTGATGTTTGATGCTGCTTGCACCCTTACAATTGCACTGTTTTCAACAGATAGTTCCATTGTTGAATTTGCAAGTGTGTATGGAGGATACATATAAAGAATCATATTGTCACGGTCAATGAAAAATTCACCGGGAAGGTCAATTTCTTCTAATAAGTTAAATGCCTTCCATCTTCTTGACCATGGGTTTGTAAATGTATGAGAAGATCTGCTGTCTACCTCAATAGATTTCGCCGTTGTATCAACGTTAACAGGTGTTATGGTTATATATGAAAAGTCATATGTTCCATATGCACCTATCCACCAATCCTTGGCATTTGTCCAACGTTCAGGATTAGTTTCTTCATAGCAGAAAGTCTTTGGTCCTAAAGTTTTGGGCCAGCTTGTAAACTGTCTGCCATTTGGCCATTGAGCCAACATCCCTTCAACTCCGTCTATATATATAGAGTTATATCCACCATATGATGTGAGGGTATATAATGAGTTGGTAAAGGACGTATCACAGATATCTGCCTGAGATATGCCTTGTTCTTTTAAATCGATTGCAATTACCTTGTTGCGTACACTCTCATAGAGTCTGTTTAATATTGCTTCATCGGTAACACGTGTTGCTTTTGAAATATCTAACGGTACCGAACCTTTAATGTTTACTTCTTCCCCATCATAGGCTCTATAAACAATCGGATTTTCCGCAGTACCCGAATCTTCTTCTGTAAAGGTTACCATTCTTTGATAATAGTCACCGCCTCGGAAAATTACTTCCGAAACCTCTATTCCTTGTGTCTTTAATTCTAAAACCTTTTGTCTTGCACCCTCCATAGTTTTTAAAGGTGCATCAATTGTTCCTATGGCTTCATCATTACCTGTAGGTGAAACATATAAAACATTAGATGCTTCCGCCATAGTTGTTGGCACAAGGCTTGTGAATATGAATAGAGTCATAAGTATTGCTAAAATTTTCTTTTTCATATTCTGCTCCTTTCTATCTACTAAATCTTTTCCGCCCCTTAATTTTAAGAAGAGAGGTGAGTGAAAACCTCAAGGACGAGGTCTTCACTCTATCTATTCAAATAGGGGAATTAAATCCTAATTATTTGTAAATAACTGTACCAACTGTATATGCCCAATATGCAATAACTACAACCTTATTGTATTTATCAATTTTACCTGAAACTTCATAGGAGATAATATCATCAGCAGAACCGCTTCTCATAGTTACGTTCTTACCTGACTTTTCAACAACCATTGTTGAACCCTTATACATTCTTTGTGCTTCAATCTTTGTAGAAGAAGTCATGGCATGTGGAAGGTCATAAGAAATTCTCACATAATCACCTCTTACTGCGAGAGGATAACCTGCTGTAACGTGACCTCTAACACCCAAGCCAAGGTCTTCTTCACCATCATTATAATGGTAGTATGCCTTACCTAAATCATAGTCATAAACCATCTTAACATTTGAAATGTTACCCTTAGCATCGGTTGCGATACGGATAATATCGCCGGCTTCAAGGTCATCAACCTTTGCAGGACCATCAACTTTAATGTCATATCCTTCAGCATTAGGATCGATTATTGTTGTACCCTCTTCTTTCATGAAGCCTACTTCTTCAGCAAACTGATAGGTTGCAGGAGTTGCCTTCTTTGATGCATATGTCATTAAGTAACCTGAAACTGTCTGAATCGGCATACCATCTTCGTTAATTCCAAGTGAAATCTTTTCAATTAAGAATGCCTGTTGTTCAGATACACCCGAACCACCTGCCGGACCACCAACACATACAATTGTTTCTGCTAAGATTGCTTGAGGGTCGGTTGCGTATGCATTGAATAAATATGCTTTTGAATCGCCAAATGTTGTTTTATTTATAGAGAATGCTCTTACATCTGAATATTGGTCTTGAGTTGACGGTACCGAGAAGATTGTTGTCCCGCTTGTACTATAGAATAGTGACATATCAAATCTTGGACCTGATGGATGGTGTAGCATTGTATTTTCACTACGGTATGTCTTCCATTCGGTATCGGTTTCGGTTGTCTGAACCAATTTAACCTTTGGCTTTACTCTATACCAGCCTCTTTCATCTGTATCGACTGCGTTATGGTCAATCGGTAGAGTGATAGATGAGATTTTGCCTTGTTCGTTTGTTTTATATAAAAGAACCTCATCTTTATATGTTGCAATATCTCCGATAACTGTTTCTGTCATCTTAGTTGAAGTATTATTTAGTTTAATTCTTTCTTCGGTAAAGAAGTTCTCAATTTTGCCATCTTCCGTATAGAACTTAATCATATAACCGATTTCGTCTTCTTCAACCTGAATCGCACGCAATAACACGCCTTTTTTATTTGTTCCGACATCACCGCTTGCCACTTCATACCAAACGATGCTGCCGTCTTTATCAAGAACAAATGAATAATCTTTATCAAGTCTGATAATCGGCTTTGATGTCATCGCAGCTGTGTTCTTAAATATATATGTTCCACTCTCTAAGGTAATTTCCATTCCGTCCTGATTATTTTCGTACTTAATAACAGGCTGAGCCTCAAGGGTTGGCTTTGTAACAACAACTTCGATAATTTTACCGTCTTTACTCTTTAAGATATTAAGACCATCACCTGCCGCAATGTCAGCAAAGTTCATAGGTATACCGAAATTATCGGTGATTGTGATAAACTCTTCCTTTTCACCTGATAAATCGAAAGTCTTTTCAGCATCCATATCCTTATAAAGAGTTTCTACATATATGGTTTGTTCAGCACTGTCAACCTTCTTGACACTACCTACAAAGTAATCGTTTACAATGATTAAATCATACGCTTTATCGCTATCCATTGATATTAGTGTTATGTCACCAAAATCAAAATCGAATATTGATTTGTTGTAATCCTTTATAGCAACGTTATTATAAATAACTCTTGCCTTTGGATTAACCATTTTGGATACTGCAGTATCCTTCTCGTTATAGAATTTAATACTGTTTGTGCTTCCGCTATTTGAAAAAGTGATAAAATCATCTGCATCAAATCTAACTGAATCATCTTCCGTTTCAGCAACGTGAATCAAAATATGTTGACCATACTCATTTGTTCTTATGTATGCATCAACTTCTCTTCCGATTAAATCCCTTACGTCTTCGCACTTACCAATTTCTACAGTTACTCCGCCGATAATAGCCTCGTCTCTTCCAACCTTAGAAGGTCCGTAGTAGTCAGTTATTCCATTATCTTCAACGTATGCTGTATATTTTTCCAAGCCTAAAACAAGGTCCATAAAGGTTCTTTCTGTGCTCTCATATGAAACCGTACTTGCAGATGTAACCTTTAGTTTGAACACTTCAATGTTTAATGCATTGAATAAAAGTTGTGTGCAATCTCCGTAAGTTATGAAATCGCCGCTTTCTAATGACATACCTCTTGTCAAAGATATATCGTCTGCTATTGCCATATATCCATTAGGATATCCGCCTTTTACGTCCGCGTTATAGGAATGACCGAGCATTGTTACGAATACTTTTACTGCAGCCCCGGCTGTGATATCATAGTTCGGACCAAAGTGAGTAGCGGTCATTCCGTTCATGTACTTGCGATTGTATACATATTCGATTGCCTTGTATTGTGGCAAGGATACATCAACATCCTGAAATATCTGTTGAGAAGGTGAGTCATATAATGTGTTATTATTATCCTCACCAAATACATATTCGTCCCATTCCTCTGCACCCGGATCGCTTTCGGTCCAGATAAGAAGTTTTGCAATAAATTCTGCAAATTCAGCTCTTGACATCATCTTGTTTGGCTCATAATTTGCCTTATCTATTACGCCAAGTGCCATGGCAAATTCTTCTGCTTTTGAGTAATTTACGTCCTCCGCCATAGCCTGATAACAGGTAAGCCCAAGCAACATCGAAATTGATAATATGAATGTAATAATTCTCTTCATCTTTACTTACCTCCCTTAATTATTTTCTACGGCATTCATTATTCCAACAGCGTTGGAGATAATTCTCGCACTTTGTGCTCTTGTACATGTGTTTTGTGGTTTAAATGTGTTATCGGTAAAACCGTTAATGATTGCATATTCCACAAGTACCGAAACTGATGGATTTGCATATTCAGAAACCGTATCACTATCTGCAAAAGTCAATGCAGCAACATTTTCTGTGCTCAAGTTCATGGCTCTGGTTAAAATTACGCACACATCCTGACGGGTAATCGGCATACCAACACCGAATTTGTCAGCACTCATACCATTTACAATACCCGTAGCAATGCCTGTCTTTACATATGATTCGTACCATGCCCCAGGCACTACATCTTTGAATTCAATGTCGGTTGACTTTGGTGAAATCTTCAAAGCGTCGATTACAATTTTTAAGAATTGTTCTCTTGTAACGTTACCTTCCGGGTTAAACTGAGTTGCACTAACACCTGAAATTGCTCCTAAATCCTTCAAGAAGTAGATGTCACCATATGCCCAGTGAGATGTAGGAACGTCTGCGAATATACCCGCTCCTGCGGTTGCGCCCTCACCGGTTAAATCTTTGATAATATCGGTGTAATCCTGTGCCGGCTTTGAACCTGTGCTTGGTATTCCCGAGAAACCGCCACCGCCGGTACTTCCACCTTCGCTTCCACCAAAATCTTCTGCATTATTCAATGCATATTGCAATTGATCCTTAGTGTAAAGCTTTCTTGCCATTTCATAGTTGGCGTCTTCCTTATCCGAAAGACCTGTGTATTCACCACCGGAGAAACCAGCAGCTAAAATATTTTCGTCAGTCAATACATCTTCCATATATCCTGTACCTAAGTTTTCAGGATATGCAATAGCATAAATTAATGCATTTTCCTTCACGGCATCAATGAACGCATCATATGATGCATATGGAGTTTCAGGTTTTTCTAAAACCTTCTGCATTGCCTTTCTGCCTTCATCACTCATTACTTTGGTATAGAGGTTATATAGGGTAACTCCGTCTTTATCAATATCTTTTAGTGCCAATTCTTCGGCAAAGTTAAAGTTTCCTTTATTATCGGAAAGTGTAGCACCGTTTTCGTTCTTATTATATAAGGAAACAACTGCTAACTTTTCAATGTATTTTTGAACATCTGCTTCTGTTTCTAAGGTTTCTCCCTCAGTACTTGCAACAATCAGTGCTACCAAGTCCTTCTTGTCCGCCTTTTTTGAAACGCCCTCTGCATCGTCCAGCTTTAAAACTTCTAAGTATGTATCAAAGTTCTCTTCAAGCTTAGTTATATTTTCAGACGTGTCAACCTTGAATCCGTCTGCAATTTCCTTAACTGCACCTGATTTATCTACAGTAATCGCAAAGCCCTTTCTCATACCTTTCGATTCTTCTGCAGTAGACTCTGCAATAATGTAGTATTTGCCTGATTCAATAGAAGGGGCAAGTGTGATTGTAGCCTCAGTTGTATCATTTGAAACTTCTACATTTATCTTTGGTTCTTCTTCTGTTCTCTTTTCGTTTGTCGCAATCCATGAGAAGGCTTGAGCGTTTGAGCCAACATTTCCTGAATTATCTACCATTTGAGCCTTTAGGATAATTTCGTCAAAAAGACCCATTTCGGCATCGCCTTCACCCTTAATATCAACCTTTACTTCGTGCAATGTGCTTGAAATCGGTTCTGAATCCTTGATAATCGGCTTTGTAACCTTAATTGTTGCACCTTTTTGTAATTTTATCTCTCCTGCAAGATACTTTGATCTTGCTAAAATTACATATTCACCCGGTGTAGTTTCAGCCGAAACTGAATATGTATATTCTCCGTTTTCACCCGGAATTACCTTGATTCCTGTATTTTTAAGTTCCCCAGTTCTTTCAACGTCAGTAATCTTAAATTGAACATCTTGTGAGAATTTACCCTTGCCACCGCATTGGTTTAAGATTTCAACTTTACCCTTACCGGTCTCACCGGCAGGAATTTCCGCTTCTTCTACTGCGTTTGTGATTTCTGCAGCTTGCTCAATTCCTACATAGGCATTATCCATATTTAAATATACTACTGAACCCTCAGGAGATAATGGATTCGGTTTAGTCCCCCACTTAACACCGTCAGGGAAGCCAATTGAACCGGCAGATCCAGCAACATCTGTCGAAAGAGTTGCTGTATATACCTGACCTTCTCTAGATGTTACTTCAAAATTTTCATAATCTACTACTCTTTTATCTGAAGCATTTTTTGACCATTGTGCATATGTGAATCTTGGAGTAATACCTTCAGCACTCATATTCTTAAGTTCAAAACTATATACATAGTTGGCATTACCTTCCCATGAATTCCAGTTTAGGGCACTTCCGTCTCCCCATTTACTGAAATATGTACCTTCAGCACACCAGTATTTTTGGTTATTATTTTCAGTTGTGATTGTGTATGTTGCCCATCTGCCTGATACTCCTATTGTTGCATAATTACTGTTTCTGTTTGTGAAGTGGCCTGATGCTGCAGGCGACACGAATCTGTTTGGATTAATGTCTTCTTCTGCAATCTTTGCATTGTCTTCCCAACTAATCAGTTCCGGAATAACAACCTTAATGCCCAGGCCTTTTTGTAGCAACTTATCCTCTGTAGATAAAGCTGACTTTGCTAAAATTACATAGTCGCCTGCTTTTACAGTATTTGCAACTGAAATTACATATTCACCGTCGCTTGCCGGTGTTACTTCGATACCCGAATCAGAGATTTCCTCAGTTCTGTCGTCATTTAATACTTTAAACGAGACAGTCTGGTCTAGAAGTCCTGTATCTCCAACCTGGTTCAGAACCTGTGCCTTTACAACTATTGCATTGCCACGTTCAATTGTTGTATCTTCTTCTGTTTCAAAGACAATTTCCTTTACTTGTTCTTCACCAATATATAAATTATCAGCTTTTGCACCAACGATAGATCCTGTGGCTGTCTTTTCAGTTGTAACGCCACAAACAGTTTCGCCTGTACCAAAACCAAAGTACACACCTGTCATACCAACAGAAACAACGTCACCTGTTGTGAATGTTTTTGTAAACTTTTGACCGGCTGAACCCTTTTCAGAAACCGCAAATTTTTCATATTGTGCCTTTACGAATTTGCCTGTTGTATTATCATATGAAAGCATTGCTGCATAAAATGTTGGTGTAATATCACCTTCGCTCAAGTTTCTCAAATCAATGCTAACTACATAGTCGGTATTTGCCTTATAATCGGTCCAGTTGTAATATTTATTTATCATAGTCTGGCTATTACCAAATCCGGCACAATGCTTTGCATTTTGTGTACCGTTTAGACCAACTCCGCCGTTGGTTAGCTTTGATTCATCATAGATGTAACTTGGCCATCCATCTGATACTTGTTCGTAGGGGTGTTTGGGACCGGAACCTGTGCCATATGTATTTCCAAGGTGATAACCATGTGCCTGTTTTACTCGGTTTTGAGCTGTTACTTCCCATGTGGCATGATCTGAATAGTCTTCTGCCGCCGAAGCACCTGTTGGAATGGTTATAAGACTTCCCAACATAGCAAGACTTAAAAGTCCTGATAAAATTGTTTTCTTCATAAAATCTCTCCTTAATAAATTATGCTTTAAATTATGCTCATTATTAACCCGAAATTGGTAAAGGCCAAATCTGACCTTTACCAAATTACTATTAGTTTACTTCAGCAACAAACTTGCCTTTTGCGTTTTCGTCAAGCCATGTTGCGCCCAAATCCTTCGATATGTTAGTTGCAGTAACTCTCCAGTAGTATGTTCTGCCGTCTGTGAAATCATAATCCGAAACCTTAGCAATGTTTGTTCTCAATGTCTTTGAATATACAATTCTATTGAACTTTGAATCGGTTGAAATCTCCAACAAGTATGTATTTGCACCTGATGCTTCCTGCCAGTAAAGTTCAGAATTTTTAACATCGAATGCTTCTCCATCTACAGGGCTTAGTATTCTATAAGGTGCAGTCTCTACATTTAACATTCTCTTAGTCTTCAAACCAATATCGTTTATATCACAGTTTTGGTCATTCAATAGTCCAGGCATTGACTTTGACAAATATAAGTTACTCTTTAGTCTGTAGTCGTGGTTCTTAGCATCAACAAATTCGCTTGTTGCAGTATACTGTCTATTATCGTTTGAAACGCCTTCTGTTTGAGACCATACTGCATATGTGCTATCTGTTTTGCCCACCTTGCCTAATTTGGAACCGATTGCCAAGTTACCGCTCATAACAGTAAGACTTGCCGGATTGTTTTTAGTTTCTACCCAGCTCTTAAGGTCTGAGTATTCCTTTAAATATAAGTCCTTATCAGCAATCTGATTCATCAATTCATCAACTGTGAATAGCTTTTTTGTTGTTGTAGATTCCATTGTTGAAGATGAAACAGTTGCACCCGTGTGAGTACTTGGTCCATCGTGGAACACCCAAGGTCTTTTACAGTTTACAAAAGTATTATTCTGAACTGTCATTGCTGAAGCATAATTTGAGTTATAACCGTTACCAACATTTGCAACGATGTTTTGTGTAACTTTATTACCCTGCTGACCATCATCCATATAGATACCGCAGGCACCACCGTAAAGTTCTTCTATTGCACTCAAATCGTGAACGTAGTTTTTAGTGATTTCTGAACCACGGTATAATTGGTTTCTGCCTTGATAGATACCGGCACCGTCGCCAGTTATTCTCATACAATCGTAGATTTCATTTCCTTCGATTAAATGGTTGTTACCCGAAAGCAACACTGCCTGATAACCCAATCTGTGAATATGATTGTTTCTGAAAGTATTTCCGCAACCCGATACCATAACAGCACTTCCGTTCGAGAAGTATTCCTGAGTTGCAAGGGTTATATAGTTATCTTCGACAATGTTGCCTGAGTCGGTAAGTGTATCAACATTACCGCCACGGACAACCAAAGCCTCGCCGCCGATTCGCTCAAAGTTACATCCTCTTATGTCTACGTTATAGGATGCATCATTTGAAACGTATGCTTCTTGCCAGTAATCTGCACCTGTAACAACGTCAGTTCCGCCCACGATGCCCAAAGCTCTCGCACCAATATCGGTGAATGAACAGTTTATAAAGTCGACATTGTCAATCGATACTGTTTTACCGTCTACAGTTGTTGTTGCGGTTGTAACACCGTTGCGGGCACTCTGACTGAAATTCAAACCTTCAAATGTAATATCCTTTGCACCTGTTACTGTAACAAGGTTTTCGTTTTCTATTGCAAGTTCAATCTTTGCAGTAGATAAATCGCAATCAGGATAAATATATAATAACATCTTATCACGGTCGATATAATATTCACCCGGTAAGTCAATTTCTTCTATAAGGTTATATGCCTTCCATCTTTTTGAAGTTTCACCTGTAAATTCATGAGTTGTTTTTGCAGGGAATTTAATGATGTTATTTTCTGCATCTATTGCCACAACACTTACTCTTGTTTGTGTGAAGTTATATGTAGGGAATGCTTTAACCCACCATTTTGTAGCATTTACCCAACGGTCAGGGTTTTCTTCTGCATACTTAATAGATTTTACAAGATATCCGCCATTGCCGTTTTCATAGCCTTCTTCTTTAACTGCTACACCTTCCACCCATGTAGCAAATTGTTCACCGTTTGGCCACTGAGCAACAGTTGCCGCAACACCATTTATTATAAGTGGGTTATATTCGCCCCAGCTTGTAAGACCATAAAGACCATTTATTCCAACAGGGTCACAGATATTGCTTTGTGAAAGGCCTGCCGATGCAAGGTTAATAACATAAAGCTTGTCTTTAACATCTTCATAAACTCTATTATAAACTTCCGCATCGTTTGTGGCACTAAACTTTCTTACATTACTGTTAGCAATCAACTTTGAACCCTTGATGTTTACCTTTGCACCGTCTGCGGCTTTATATGTAATAACTCCGTCTGTACCTGAATCCTCAGCGGTAAATGCTACTTTTCTCTGATAATAATCACCTTCTGCAAATATTACCTCACGAACATTTGTACCTGCCGCTTTTAGCTCTAAAACTTTCTTTCTTGCACCGTCCATAGTGGCTAAAGGTGCATCAGCTGTACCTGCAGCACTGTCTGAACCGTTTGGTGCAACATAAAGAGTTGTTTCTTCTGCAGCAAATGCATTTGGCACAAGGCTCATTGCCATTGCAGCACACGCAAGGATTGAAATAATTTTCTTTTTCATAAAAATCTTCCTTTCTTTTTATGGATTTTCTCCTATTTGTCGGCAAATGTCCGATTTTACAGTATATATAATGAGAATACCAAACATTTCCCCCGTTTTTTTCAAACCATCCTCATTATTAATCTATGTAACAATATTATAACAATTATGTTACGGAAGCACAATGCACATTTTTTAGAAATTTATGCACTTTTTTTAGATTTGTATTTCCATAAATAATCCATCTTGTATATTTTTAGTAGATATAGAAATTGT
>JAZULN010000015.1:0-5011 GCA_045603125.1 Clostridia bacterium
AAACTTTTGTTTAAATAACCCTAAATGATAGCATAACCCGATGCCGTCACCGTTTAAGGATAGGGTTGCGATGGAATCTAAAAAGCAGGCGGCAAGTCTGCCAAGTCCACCATTTCCAAGAGACGGCTCGTTCTCTAATTCTTCTATATCTTTTATATCCTTGCCGTTTTTTGATAAGACTTCTTTTATATCGTCATATATACCTAAATTTATTAGGTTATTGGAAAGGAGTTTTCCAACTAAAAACTCCGCCGAGATATAATAGAGCTTCTTTTTGGAAAATGCACGTTTTGTTGATTTGGTAAAATCCTTGATTGTAGAAAGAATCCCCAGATATAATTCCTCGTTTGACGAGTCTTTGATGTCCTTTCCCAAATTGGTTTTTAAAATTTTTTCAATATTCATTCCTTTTATCCCTTCAATCATTTTCATATTATGGATAGTATTTCTCTAAAATTTAGATTTCATTCAGAGAATATGAAAATTTTATGAAAGGATAAAAATCAAGTAAGTCATAACGGCAAAAGCAGTTATGACTCTAAACTATTATTCAAAGTATTTCCTGTCTAGGTTTCTATATTGTATTGCCTCTGCAATGTGGGGAACTGTGATATTTTCTGCCCCTTCCATATCTGCAATGGTTCTTGCGACTTTTAAGATTCTTGAATGTGCACGAGCAGAAAGTCCCAGTCGGTCAAAAGCGGCTTTTAAAATATTATTTTCCGCCTCACCTAACTTACAGTACTTTTCCATAAGCTTTGGTGTCAGTTGTGAATTTGAATAGATATTTGAGTCTTTATATCTTTCTAACTGAATTTTTCGGGTTTTATCTATTCTTTTCTTAATCTCTTTGCTTGTTTCACCGGATTTTTCAGAGCTTAATTTATCATAGTCAACACTTGCCACTTCTACCTGAATGTCAATTCTGTCTAAAAGCGGACCTGAAATCTTGCTTCTATATCTTTGAACATCTGCCGGGGTACAGGTGCATTGACGCCTTGAATCACCTAAATATCCGCATTTACAAGGGTTCATTGAAGCAATAAGCATCAGGTTACATGGGTATGTAAGGGTAGCGTTTACTCTGGATATTGTAACTGCACCGTCTTCTAAGGGTTGGCGCATAACCTCTAAAACATCACGTTTAAACTCGGGGAGTTCGTCTAAGAATAGTACGCCGTTATGGGCAAGTGAAAGCTCGCCGGGGCGTGGTATTGTACCGCCGCCGGATAATCCTACCGACGATACGGTGTGGTGTGGGTGGCGGAATGGCCGTGATGTAATCAAGGGCGAGCCTTCGGGAAGAGTTCCTGCAATTGAGTGTATCTTTGAAATCTCCAAAGCTTCAGAAAAGGTCAGGTCGGGAAGGATTGTACCAATTCTTTGGGCAAGCATGGTTTTACCTGTCCCTGGTGAACCAATCATTAAAACGTTATGATTTCCTGCCGCTGCAATTTCCAATGCTCTTTTTACATTTTCCTGTCCCTTAACATCACAAAAGTCAAGCATTGACGAGTTTACCGTAGAGAATAATTCCTTGGTATCCACCATAGTTGGGACTATTTCTTTAATTTTATGACAATGGTCTAAAATGTCTTTTAAATTGCTAACACCATAGACCATCAACCCTTCTACAACTGCGGCTTCTTTTGCATTTTCCTCAGGAACATATATTTTCTTTATGCCATTTTGAAAAGCGGAAATTGCCATAGGCAAAACCCCGGAGATGGGGTTTAAATCTCCGTCTAAAGAAAGCTCTCCTATAAAGGCGGATTCTTCGCTGTCTAAAATAGTAATCTGTCCCGTTGCCTCTAAAATTGAAATGGCAATGGGAAGGTCATAGATAACTCCTTCTTTTCTTAAACTTGCCGGAGCCAGATTTATCACAATCCGCTTTTGCGGAAAATTAAGACCAATATTTTTTATTGCAACTCTAACACGTTCTTTTGCCTCACGGACCGCCGCATCGGGAAGACCTACAATTTCGTAAGCGGGTAAGCCATTCGAAAGGTCGGTTTGAACCTCGACTATATATCCGTCAAGACCGGTCAGACCCACACTTGTAATTTTTGAAAATGACATAATATCTAAGCCACCTTTTAAGTTTGAAATTTATATTAAATATTATAAAATATTGATAGGGTAAAGTCAAGGAATAATTTGGAGATTTTAAGAGCTAAATGTGGGGTCATTTTTTAAAAATTACTTTTATAGGTACTTGAATTTTTCAAAAACATATGATATTATAAAAGAATGTTATTGTTAAAGAAAAAATGTGAGGAATGATTTAATGATTTGTGAAAATATTTTAGACGCAATGGGGAATACTCCAATTATACGTTTAAATAATATGGTTGAGCCTGATTGGGCAGAAATTTTAGTTAAATTTGAGGGCTTAAATGTTGGCGGCTCAATAAAAACCAGAACGGCTTATAATATGCTAAAAGTGGCAAAGGAAAAAAATCTTATTGGACCTAATACTGTGATTGTCGAACCAACAAGCGGAAATCAGGGAATTGGTCTTGCACTTTGCGGTGCTGTAATGGGATATAAGGTTAAGATTATTATGCCCGACTCGGTTAGCGAAGAAAGAAGAAAGCTTGTAAACCATTATGGTGCCGAAGTTATTTTGGTGCATGACGACGGAAATATCGGGGAATGTATTGAAAAATGTCTTGAGCTTGCCTTAAAGATGAAGGCAGAGGATAAAAATGTATACGTTCCGCAGCAGTTTGAAAATCTTGCGAATCCTGAGATTCAAAGGGAGCAGACGGGAGTTGAAATCTTAGAACAGGTTGGAAAACCAATCCACGGATTTTGTTCAGGGATTGGTACAGGTGGTACAATCACCGGTATTGGAGAAGCACTAAAGGCGAAAAACCCTGATATTACAATCTGGGCGGTTGAGCCTGAGAATGCGGCAATTTTGTCGGGTGGGTCTATCGGAACTCACGTGCAGATGGGAATTGGTGACGGACTTATCCCTGAAATCTTAAACTGTAATATCTATGACGATATCTGTATCATCAAAGATGAAGAAGCGATACATACATCTAAGGAATTGGCATCAAAAGAGGGGATAATGTGTGGAATAAGCAGCGGTACAAATGTTGCCGCGGCAATGAAACTTGCAAAGAAGCTTGGCAAGGGAAAAACTGTCGTCACAGTCCTTCCTGATACAGCAGAACGCTATTTTTCGACACCATTATTCTAAAAAATTTATTAAATTTTTAAGAAATTGAAAAAAATTACCATTTTCTATTGAAAAATGGGTGAAAAAGTGATAAAATAAATTATCAATTTTGAAATCTAAAGTTAAGAGGGGATCATTTATGGCAAACAAAGAAAGAAGAGTCGGTACAGTTTCAAGAGGTATCAGATGTCCTATAATCCGTCAGGGAGACGATTTGGCAGAAATAGTAGCAACAAGTGTTATAGAGGCTGCTGAAATTGAAGGATTTAAGCTTAATGACCGTGATGTTATTTCTGTTACAGAATCAATCGTTGCTCGCTCACAGGGGAACTATGCGACTATTGATGATATAGCGACAGATATAAAGGAAAAGTTCGGTAACGAGACTGTTGGTGTAATATTCCCTATACTTTCAAGAAACCGTTTTGCAATTTGTCTAAAAGGTATTGCAAAGGGTGCAAAGAAAATAGTTTTGATGCTAAGTTATCCTCAGGATGAAGTTGGTAACTCTTTAGCGGATTTGGATATGATAGATAAGATGGGAGTAAACCCATATTCAGATATTTTATCTTTAGAAAAATACCGTGAGCTTTTTGGAGTTTATAAGTTAGAGTTTACAGGTGTTGACTATGTTGAATATTATAAGAACGTTATAGAAGAAGCTGGTTGCGAAGTAGAAATCGTTTTTGCAAATCAGGCAAAGGCTATCCTTAACTATACCGATTGCGTTCTTACTTGTGATATCCATACAAGAGCAAGAACAAAGAGAATTTTAAAAGAAGCCGGTGCAAAGATTGTTTACGGACTTGATGATATTTTAACAAAACCTCAAAATGGTAGTGGGTGCAACGAAAAATATGGACTTTTGGGTTCAAATAAATCAACCGAAGAATCAATTAAATTATTCCCTCGTGAATGTAAGGATTTATGCTTGGATATCCAAAAGAAGGTGTTAGATAGAACCGGAAAGCACGTTGAGGTTATGGTTTATGGTGATGGTGCATTTAAAGACCCAAGAGGTAAGATTTGGGAACTTGCAGACCCGGTTGTATCACCTGCATTTACAGATGGCTTAATCGGCACACCAAATGAATTAAAGTTAAAATATTTAGCAGATAATGATTTTAAAGATTTATCAGGTGAAGCACTGAAAGAGGCGATTTCAAAGAGTATCCGTGAAAAGGGCGGCAACCTTGTTGGTAATATGGCATCTCAAGGTACAACCCCACGCCAGCTTACCGACTTGATTGGTTCACTTTGTGATTTGACAAGCGGCTCGGGAGATAAGGGTACACCTGTTGTGCTTGTACAAGGCTATTTTGATAACTATACAAACTAAACTGCAGTTTACGGAGGGATTTTTTATGCAAAGTAATGTAAGACCTGAAAATATGGAAAGAATTTCAACAAAGGCATTGGCAGATGCTTTTATTGAAGAACAAGTTAAGGAAATCCGTGAACAAGTTGGTGATAAAAAGGTGCTTTTGGCATTATCGGGCGGTGTTGACTCGTCTGTTGTTGCAGCACTTTTAATTAAGGCAATCGGCAAGCAGTTAGTTTGCGTTCACGTAAATCATGGTTTGATGAGAAAAGGTGAAAGCGAACAGGTTATCGAAGTTTTTAAAAACGGACTTGATGCCAACCTTATCTACATCGATGCGACAGACAGATTTTTAAACCTTTTAAAGGACGTTTCTGAGCCTGAGAAAAAAAGAAAGATTATTGGTGGGGAATTTATTAAGGTTTTTGACGAAGAAGCGGCAAAACTAACAGATATTAAATTCTTAGCACAAGGTACAATCTACCCTGACATATTGG
>JAZULN010000016.1:0-13586 GCA_045603125.1 Clostridia bacterium
AAAGACTGTATAATCTAGATGCCAGTAGTTTTTAGTTAAAATTTGTAACAAGTTGAAAAGATATTTTAGCCATATATATCACCATCATTGTACTTGTCAATAAGCTGTAGAATGTTTTTATTTGTATTTGAAAGCAACCAACGAAAAACTTCCTGACTATTATAGGTATCACTCCATGCATCATGTCCATTTTCAGGGTAAATGGTAAGTTTGGCCTTTCCACCACATTTGTTTATAGCATCAACCAGTTTTATTGATTCTTCTTTAAAAACAACAGTATCTTTTGCACCATGAAACGCCCAAACCGGTACATTTACAAGTCTGGAAGCATTCCAGTACATTCCACCGCCGCAGATAGGAACAATTGCTGCAAACAATTCCGGCAAACTCATAGCAAGTTGCCATGTTCCATATCCTCCCATACTTGCTCCCATAAGATAAATTTTATTTTTGTCAGTAAATTTTTCATCATATATTTTAAAAACAAATCTTTTTAGTTGTTCAAACATATCGAACCATGTATTTTGTGAACATTGGGGAGCCACTGTGATAAACGGAAATTCCAAGTGCTTATTAATAATATTAAAATAGGGATTATTTTTCAAAATATGAATATCATTTCCTATGCTGCCGGCTCCATGAAGGAATATAATTACAGGAAACCTATCCCCATTCTTATAACCATCCGGAAATCTAATTATATACTTTAAATTTTCTGATTGTTCAATTTTAATATTCATACAAACCCTATCTTTCGACTTTTTCGACAATCTTTATATCCTCATATCAAATCAGTCTCAAATACACAGACGAGCCTTTAAAAAATTTCTTTTAGAAAATTTTACATACATCAATTATAAAATCAACGCACATTTTAGATGCCATACTTTTTAGCGATATACTCGCTCACGCTCATGCAATATATTTTCACTTTGTTTAAATGCGATATAACTCCGCTTTGCTCCGTTGCGATATGACATAAATTCCTTTTCTCGTGCCGCAGGCACATATCGCATTACGCAGTAATATATCGCACCGCAGGATATATCACAAATTCCGCAAGAAATTTATATCGCTGATTTCATCTTCGATGAAATCATTATACCACACCCATTTACCCATTGCAATAGATTTTCTTTAATTTAAAATACGCAAAAACCGAGGCATAAACCTCGGTTTTTTAATTATTTAATATCGTCAACTGCGATAATTTCTGTTTTTTCTATTGTGTACTTTTCTTCCATAATCTGAACAAGTGCCTGCAAGGTATCTAAAGATGTCATAACCGAGATTGAACATTCAATTGCAGTTCTTCTGATTTTAAATCCGTCACTATTTACATTGTTGGCTTTGCTCGGAATATCTACAATAAAGTCAATCATACCGCTTCTGATGATATCCAAAATATTCGGAACACCTTCTGAAACCTTTTTACATACCTCAACCTTAATACCATTATCGCCAAGGAATTTCGCAGTACCGGTGGTTGAAATAAACTTACAACCAAGTTTGTCAAGCTTTTTAGCAAGCGGAAGGAACTTTTCTTTTTCGCTATCTCTGATTGACGCAAAAATTCTTGAATCCTTCTTTGGAATACTTGTTCCTGCTCCCACAAAGCCCTTAAACATCGCCTCCGAGAAGTTGTTACCGATACCTAAAACTTCACCGGTTGAACGCATTTCAGGGCCAAGGCTTACTTCTACCTGTGGCAATTTCTCGGTTGAGAATACCGGAACTTTAATTGCAACAGTCTTAGTTTCCGGTGCAATTCCTGTCTCATATCCCATGCTCTTTAGTGACTCGCCAAGCATGATTCTTGTTGCGATTTCGATAACCGGAACATTTGTAACCTTTGTGATATACGGAACTGTACGGCTGGAGCGTGGGTTAACCTCTATAATATACAGTTCGTCACGGTATTCTATGAACTGAATATTTATCATACCGATTACATTTAGTTCTACCGCAATTCTATAGGTTACATCCTTAATCTTTTCAATAATTTTATCCGAAATATTCTGAGGTGGATAGATTGAAATAGAGTCACCTGAGTGAACACCGGCTCTTTCTAAGTGTTCCATAATACCCGGAATCAACACATCTTTGCCATCGCAAATAGCGTCGACTTCGATTTCACGACCGCCAAGATAACGGTCTATTAAAACTGGGTTTTCCTTATCCTTATGGAAGGCTTCTTTTAAGTATCTTACAAGCTCGCCTTCGTTATGGGTGATTTCCATACCTTGTCCACCTAAAACGTAGGAAGGTCTTACAAGTAGCGGATACTCAAGCTTATTTGCCTCAGAAATTCCCTCGTCAACCGACCAGACAGCCTTACCCTTTGGTCTTTTTATATCCAACTTTTCCAAAAGCTCGTCGAACTTTTCTCTGTCTTCTGCCTCATCAATATGCTTTGGCTGAGTTCCCAAAATTGGGATGTTCTTTTTTGCAAGGAAGTTTGCAAGCTTAATTGCAGTTTGTCCACCAAACTGAAGCACTACCCCTTCCGGTTTTTCAAGTTCAATGATGTTATATACATCTTCCTCGGTTAGCGGCTCAAAATAAAGCTTATCCGAGATGTCAAAATCGGTACTTACAGTTTCAGGGTTATTGTTAATGATTATTGTTTCAACATCGTTTTTCTTTAATGCAAAAACGCTCTGAACACTACAATAGTCAAACTCCACGCCCTGACCGATTCTAATAGGGCCTGAGCCGATAACGATAACCTTTTTCTTATCACTTGGAATTGCTTCGTTTTCCTCGTCGTAGGTTGAGTAATAGTAAGGAGATATCGCCTCATATTCACCGGCGCAGGTATCAACCTTCTTATATACCGGAATAACACCCAATTCGATACGCTTATTACGGATTTCCTCTTCAGAAACACCCATCAAAAGTGCCATGCCCTTATCTGCAAAGCCCATTTTTTTATAATATCTCATCATGGTCTTTGTAAGGTCGGAAACCTTCATTTCCTTTAGCATTTCTTCTGCATCAACTATATTTTTAATCTTATTTAAGAAGAAGATATCCATTCCCGAAATCTCGGCAATTCTCTCTAAGCTATAGTTTCTTCTGATAAGCTCTGCCAGATTAAATAGTCTTTCATCGTCAGGAACAACAACCTTGTTTTTGAGTTCCAAGGTGGTCATATTCTTAGCACTTTCCCGCTCTAAGTTAAACTGACCGATTTCCAGTGAACGAACGCCCTTTAGGAGCGCTGATTCAAGGTTATTTCCGATAGACATAACCTCACCTGTTGCCATCATCTTTGTGCCAAGGTTTCTCTTTGCACCAAAGAATTTATCAAATGGCCACTTTGGAATCTTTGCAACAACATAGTCGACCGATGGCTCAAAGCATGCATAGGTCGTGCCGGTTACTGCATTCTTAATCTCGTCAAGGTTATATCCTAAAGCGATTTTTGATGCAATCTTTGCAATAGGATAGCCTGTTGCTTTTGATGCTAAGGCAGATGAACGGCTAACACGTGGGTTGATTTCGATAACTGCGTATTCAAAGCTATCAGGATTTAAGGCAAACTGAACATTACATCCGCCCTTGATCTCGATTGAATCAATGATATCAAGTGCTGCCTTTCTTAGCATATTATATTCCTTAGCACCCAAGGTTAGTGCAGGTGCAACAACTATAGAGTCACCTGTGTGAACGCCGACAGGGTCGATGTTTTCCATACTGCAGACGGTGATTCTATTGCCTTCCCCGTCTCTTATAACTTCAAACTCTATTTCCTTCCAGCCTTTAATAGACTTTTCCAAAAGTGCTTGTCCAACACGGCTTAGGTGTAGACCCTGAGATAAAATTTCAACCAACTCCTGCGGATTTTCCGCAATACCGCCGCCTGTACCACCTAAGGTATATGCAGGACGAACAATTACAGGGTAACCGATTTTTTCCGCAAATTCGATACCTGTCTCTACATCGGTTACAATCTCACTTGGTGCGATTGGCTGGTTGGTTCTCTCCATAAGCTTTTTAAAGCTATCACGGTCTTCGCCTTCCTTAATCGACTCAATGCTTGTGCCGATAACTCGCATATTATATTTATCTAAAATTCCCTTATCGTATAGTTCACAGGTAAGGTTTAAGCCGGTCTGACCGCCCATACCTGCAATTACGCTATCGGGTCTTTCTTTTTCTATAATCTTTTCAAGGTACTCAATTGTTAAAGGTTCAATATAGGTGCGGGTTGCCACGCCTCTGTCGGTCATGATTGTCGCAGGGTTTGAGTTTACCAAGATTACCTCAATTCCCTCTTCCTTTATTGCTTTACAGGCCTGGGTTCCCGAATAGTCAAACTCTGCTGCCTGACCGATAATAATAGGACCCGAACCGATAACTAATACTTTTTTTATTGACTTATCTAATGGCATATTATTTCACCTCTCCCCAAACACCTGTAAATAATTTTTTTACTGTAAGACCATCACTCAAATTTTCGGGGATAAACTGAACCCCCTGGGCCTTATCCTTCAAACTGTCAAATCCTTCAATGCTCTTATCATTTACATTTTCAAAAGTTACTTTAACGCCCTCCGGCATATTAGTAACAACATAGTTATGGTTCTGGCATGTTACATATACCTTACCATCGGTCAAATCCTTGACAGGCTGATTTGAACCATGGTGACCGAACTTTAACTTCTCAATTTTTGCACCCAAGGCAAGAGCTATAATCTGATGCCCTAAAGAAACGCCTGCCATCGGGATTTTACCAAGAAGCTTTTTAACATTTTCCAAGGTTTCACTCGCATCTTCCGGATTTCCGGCACCGTCTGAAATAAATAGTGCCTTGTGGTCACCCGCAAAAATCACATCTGCGGATGTTGATTTCGGATACACCTTAATTTTGCAATCTTCCTTTATGAGTCCCTCAATCAAACCATCTTTCGATCCCATATCAAGCACGGCTACATCATATTTTCCGCCGTTATTTATAATATATTCTGAATTTTCGGTTGTTTCTTTGTTTCCTACAAAAGACATAAGGTTTTCGATTTCTTCTTTTGGAGTGTTTGCCTTTACAATAACACCCCTCATTGTGCCATTATCACGGATAGTTTTTGTAAGGGCTCGGGTATCGATTCCATAAAGACCAACAACCCCCTGCTCCTTTAAATAATCATCAAGACTCATCTCACATCTGAAGTTAGATGGTGTATCACATTTTTCACGGCATATAAGTGCTGATAAATGCGATTTTTTCGACTCAACATCCTCAAGATTTATTCCGTAATTTCCTATCAATGGAAATGTCATAACGACAATTTGTCCGGCGTATGCAGGATCTGTTATAATTTCCTGATAACCTACCATACCGGTTGTAAAAATCACTTCACCGCAAATATTTTTTGCTTTTCCAAACATTTCGCCGGTAAAAATCTTCCCATTTTCTAAAATTAGTTGTGCTTTCACGAAAATTCCTCCCTGTCTTATTTAACTTGAAACAACCTAAAAATAATGCATATTATACATTTTATGCATTATTTTTATGCATAATTATGCATTATCTTTTTATCTACTATATTTTATCATTTACGACCAATAATGTCAATAGTTTTAACTGTTAAAAAATCAGGTTTTGTAATATTATTACTATTAAAATATATATTTTGTTTTATTTCAGTAAAATTTACATAAAAACCCCTTGTTCGACAGGCATCAAAAACCCTTTTGCCATAATTAACAAACTTAGTTCATGTATCTCTTTATGCAAGGTGCATAGTGCTACTTTTACGTCAAAAGACTTGTTTTTTGTGTGACTTTGTGGTATAATTAGCACGAATTGAACAACTTCAATTCATATGCCGGTTCTTTTGCATATTTTTTTAATTATAAAGTAGCATTATGCAAAACGGGTGTGTTCCGGCAAATTTTAAGAAAGGAAAGTTTAAATGATCGATTATTTATACTACAAAATCACCTATAAGGGTACAATTTTTAACAATGAAGCTGAATTTGAGAAGTATGAAAAGTTGGCAGAAAGGTATATAAAATCTCAAATCAACGACTCGGTGGAATATGAACCGTCGGAGCTCTATGACTGCATCATAGCAGTAGCAGAAACATTATATGAAAACAACGGTGCTCTTAACTTAAAATCCGAATCAGTGGACGGATATAGTGTTACATATTCTTCGGATTTTTCTAAAAATCTATTAAATATTTTAAAGCTATATCTTCCGAAAAAGTTACTTTACAGGGGGATTATAACATGATTTTTTACTTTACTTTAAAGGGCGACTCCCTTAAGCTTTTAGATTTAAAAACCAAGGCAAAAACAGGAAATGTAAATTCCTATATCTGCAAATTTCAAGCTGACGATGATTGGTCAGGCCTACATGCTTTTGCTTCCTTTAAATCGGGAGATAAAGTCTATACCGTTGCGTTATCCGATGACTTTTCATGTACTATCCCCTCCGAGCTTTTATTGGAAAGTGGCAAGTTTTTCATCGGGTTATATGCCACAAATTTTAACAACGAGAACTTTAAGAGAATATCAACCAACTGGGTCACACTCGACGTTAAAGACGGTGCATATACTGTAGATTCCACCTCACCTGCCATTCCTACTCCCGATTTCTGGGAAGTTCTTTCTTCTAGAATGATACCGAAAATCGGCGAAAATGGAAATTGGTTTATATGGGATATGGAAGATATGAAATATCAGGATACAAAGGTTTCAGCGAAAGCTCCGGCAGAGCCAAGCTTGCTAACCGATTTAAGATATCTTTTGAAAAATAATACAATATCCACCGGCTCCTCCATTGAAAATGTCAATGACTATATTCCAGCCTCTCCGGTGATTGACTACAGGATTGAGGGCAATTCTTATCAGGAAAAATTCCCTACACTCAATGAGGCTCAGAGTATTTCCTTTGTCGGCAATCCGGTATCCGATACCGATAGCAAATATTTCGGGAAATATCATATTCCTTATACTTTTTCCGGCACGGAACATTCATTATATTTAGATGAACCTTTGAGGTCTATAAAGTTTTGCGGAACTAATCAAAACAGTATGATTGGGCAGTATGATTATTTTTCTGATCATATTGATTTTAAAAGCAAGCAGCTTGTAAGAAATGTAGGTGAATTGATAATTGATGACGTTTCACTCATAGGCGAAGTCGATGACACAGGATTTCTTTCAAACGACAAGCTTTGGGTAAGAACCATTTTATCTATCCCCGATATGACAACCCTCCACCCCCTTGGTAAATGGGTTGAGGGAAATATTTTATCAAATCGTTTGCAACCATACAAAAAATCATTGTCCACCGTCCTCGCTACCGATAACTACATAACGACAATAAACAACCACAACAAATTATTTTTTTACTGGGATTTGAGTCTTTTGGGATTTTCGTATGAAGTATGTAATAGTACCGATTATTTTATAGAGACGTTGTCAGGCGTATATTACAAGGTAAAAGACGAAAACTCTAATTATCTGACCGATTTTTCTCAAATAACAGAACACATATTTAAACTTTACAGCGATAACCCTATAAAAGTTTACTATCCTTTGAGTTCTCCAAAAGTAGAGTCAGTAGAGCTACCTACACTTTTTATGCCTGAATCGGGCACAGTGGATTTTTCAGTGAATACGGAATTAGTCCCAAGAGAAATTCATCTTAGCTATTGTGTAGACATCACAGAAAAATTTA
This sequence comes from Clostridia bacterium, assembly GCA_045603125.1. Taxonomy (GTDB): domain Bacteria; phylum Bacillota; class Clostridia; order UBA1381; family UBA1381; genus CAKSFT01. The sequence goes on from JAZULN010000016.1 coordinate 7,695, forward strand.
CAGAACTAAAGAATAGAGTCGATGATTTAGAAACAGCAGTGCTTTCTATGGGTGCGAATATAGGTTAATAAAGGAAGGTGAATTATTATGTTTAACTATAGAGAATTTTTGATGCAAGGATTTATAAATGCAGTTGGCAGACTTGCAGATTATCAGATTATTCTAAATGCCAACGGCTATTTTGAAAAGGGTGTATTGGCAGAATCCGACCTTGAAATCTTGCAAAATCTAATATGCGAGAAAAATAATTTTGAAAAAGATGCTATCTAAAAAAACGGGCTAAAAGCCCGTTTTTTTCATCCTAAATAAAAGTCAACTAAAAGCATCAAACAAAATCCAACTAAAAGCGAATAAGTCGACGCTCTCTCACACCCGTGAGAGTGAGTCTCAGGAATCATCTCATCACTTATGATGTAAAGCATAGTTCCGCCTGCAAAAGCAAGGGCGAAAGGTAAAATTGCATTTGAAATACTAACAGCATAATATCCGATTAATGTGCCTATGACCTCTATCACCCCCGTCATAGCGGCAATTAAGAAAGTTTTTTTCTTGCTGATACCCGAGGCAAGCATAGGCCCGATTATTACCATACCCTCAGGGATATTCTGAAGAGCTATTCCTCCCGCAATCGTCAAGGCCTCCATAGTATTTCCCGTGCCAAACCCAACGCCTGCCGCAATTCCTTCAGGGAAATTATGTATCGCGATTGCTAAAACAAAAAGCATAACCTTATCGGCTCTTGAGTTTTTTCCGCCGTCTTCACACTTTCCCTTTACATTGTGAAGATGTGGCACAAATCTGTCAATTAAATTCAAAATCAAAGCACCGGAAAAAACGCCTAAAACCGTAGTTAGGGCTGCATAGTTTTGTCCACTCTCAATAGATGGCAAAATAAGACCTATAACCGCTGCGGCAAGCATCACACCAGCAGCAAAACTCAAAACCACATCACTGAATTTATGGGATATATTCTTAAAAATCATGCCGATAATAGCACCAACTAAAGTTGCACCGCCAACGCCCAGTGCAGTTAAAAACACCATATCCATTTATAGCACCTCCAAAATGCCCAAAAGGCTCTTTAAAATATCGTTATATGTCCCTGAAAAGTCCCCCGAATACCACGGGTCTGCGATATCGCCTGAATTTCCGGCATAGGTCATTAGTTTTTTAACTTTTCCCTGACCGTCATCACCAAAAATTCTCAGGGTATTCTGAACATTTCTATCGTCCATACACAAAAACAAATCATACTTTTCGTAATCCTTTTTTTTAAGCTGTACGGCTCTTTTCCCTTCACAGGAAATGCCGTGTTTTAAAAGCTCTCGTTCTGCTGGCGGATAGACAGGATTTCCGATACCGTTATAGATTTCCTCACTGCTCGTTGCAGAAGATGATACATAAAAATCCTTTTCACGACCCCTTTTTTTCAAGAGATCTAAAAACATAAATTCCGCCATTGGACTTCTGCAGATATTTCCGTGGCATACAAACATAATTTTTATCATTTATACTCTTACCTCAATTCCCCCTGAAATTTCAAGCGACTCCGCCGTCACCCGGCACTCATATGCCAGTATGTTTACTCCCTCTTCCTTCGCAATCTTTAATGCATCACAAAACTCAGGGTGACGCTCATAATTTGGCTCAAACCAAGTCATCCCCGCCATCTGGATTACAAAAATGACATAGGTATTATACCCCTGATTTTTTAAACCAATCAGTTCTTTATATGCTTTATTCCACGAACAGTAGGCGCATCAGGAAATGACGCAACCCGGTTATTTTCCAAGGTGACACCTTTAACTTCGATATATCCTTCCCTTCCATTTTTATCCCTTACATAAAAATCAAGTCTTGACTCACCAAAGATGGCCTCGGGTTTTATAAATTCCAACTCATCCATATCGGAAAGCTTAATTTTTCCGTTTTTTAAAGCTTCATATACCACCTTATTGGGAGCTTGCGAATCCATATTTACCATAAGGATTTTGCCGTTTTCCACAACTTTTTCAACACCAATTAACGAAAACTCACACTTTCTTTTGCCTAAATTTTCACGAAAATCCTCAAGATAAACTGTTGCCCCGGGAACTAAAAGTTCTCGACATCTGCCTGTATTTTTCACATGGACATCGAAATTTTCACCTTCAAAATTCACCTTCGCAATAAATCTATTGGGTCGTTCCAAAAATCTGGCCCTTACTATTTTTTCATATTTCACTAAAAAACTCCCCTAAATCAAGTTCTAAAATACTATTTATATCAATCTCTTCGCCCGACATAAATACTATAACCTTTTTATACTCATTTATCTTTTTTACCCGGTCTTTTATAGTTACATACTCTCCGCCCTCTTTTTTCTCATCGGGCTTAAAATATGTAATTCTAATCTGGGGGTGGGCTGATATATTCTCAATTACTTTTGAGAGTTTATCGTTAATCTTTAAAATTTCATACTCGTCAAGCTCTGTCACACTGTCGGTTAGCCTTGCAGTTTCCTTTACCGCATCATCGTGACCGGTAAGTGCTGCAAATGGCGCGAACTGACAGGCACGCATAGACTTTTCCATTCTCGGATGCTTTTTTGAAGTATGATGCGGTAAATTTATTATATCATCATAATTTGTCATGCCTTATGCCCTCCAATCTGGGCATTTCGCTCAAGAGTTGTCGCACCTTCTTTTAGGTTCATGCCTTTATAAACCGCATTTTTTCCAAACTTATTTTTTATATCTATCATAGCTTTCTGGATGCGATTTTCCCTGTTTAGCTCCTCTTCCAGTTTCTTTTCATCCGCCTCAATCTTATCATAATCGGTAAGAAGATCAAACTGGACAAAGCCTTTATGCTTTTTGATTTTATCCGCTCTCACCACATTATTACATACCACATTCAAACGTCTTACCGTGAGGTTTTTATCTACGATTTTATCAAAAAGCTCCATAACCGCCTTTAAAATCAGCTTGGTAGAGGATGTTTCACGGTCTAGGTTCGCGGTACCATGGGCGTGTTTTGGAATCTTTCTCCCGTAATGGTCAATGCTTACTTCACCTTTATAGGAGCTATTTTTATCTATATTTTCTCTGTCATAACCCACCGTCAGGACCATTTGCTTTGTAACAAGACCCTTTTCGACCAGGTCAAGTACCAAAAGCTCGGTCATCTCACGACAAATCAGCTTTGCTTTTTCAAAATCATATGGACAATGCAAGACCTGTCCTGACCCCATACTTGTCGACTCAGGCTCATATGCCTTGACCTCTGAAATCGTGCAAGGCTCCCAACCCCACGCATGGTCAATTAAAAGCTCAGCGTTAACTCCAAAAAGCTTATAAAGCCTGTCCTCCATGCGTTCATTCAGCGACGCCCTTGCAATATCGCCCATTGTATAAAATCCATTATCTTCCAGTTTTTTGGAATACCCCTTTCCCACTCGCCAAAAATCGGTAAGGGGTCTATGATCCCATAGTTCACGCCTATAGCTGATCTCATCGAGTTCGGCAATTCGCACGCCGTCTTTATCAGCTTTTGTTTTCTTTGCAACTATATCCATAGCAATCTTGGCAAGATACATATTAGTGCCAATACCAGCCGTTGCCGTAATGCCCGTTTCTTTTAAGACATCCTTTATTATCTTCATTGCAAGATCGTGTGGCGTCAGGTTATAAGTGTTTAAATAGTTAGTAATATCAATGAACACCTCGTCGATTGAATAAACATGGATATCCTCAGGGGCTATGTATTTTAGGTATATGCTATAGATTTTTGTGCTATATTTCATATACTCTGCCATTCTCGGCGGTGCAATAATATATGAAACCGCAAGCTCCGGCTCTTTTCTAAGGCGGTTATAGTCATAACTCTCACCCTGGAGTTTTCCGGACGGTGCGAGTTTTTCCCGCTCTTTATTTACATACCTCACCCTTGAAATCACCTCAAAAAGTCGGGGTCTGCCCGGTATTCCAAAGGATTTTAATGAAGGCGACACCGCAAGACAGATAGTCTTTTCGGTTCTTGATTTATCTGCCACAACTAAATTGGTGGTCATTGGGTCAAGGCCCCGTTCGATACACTCAACCGAGGCATAAAAAGATTTTAAGTCAATACAAAGATAACGTCTGTTTTCCATTTTAATGCCTCCTTTGGTAGTGGTTGTAAGGTTTAGGTGCATGTCTTTTTCTGTTTATAAAAGCTTATAACACCTGCTATAATACATCCAACAGTGCAAGATACTATATATGATGAAGACATGCCTAATATCATAAATCCCTCACCTAAATTAAACTCTCGAAATCCCGTTAAACTTTTATGTATCATCATATCAATTAGTAGGTTATTCCATATAAAAAGAAAACAACAGGATGAAAGAAAGCAAATCCCCAATGATTTAAAAAATTCCATCAATGAATTTCTTATTAGCAAAAAAGCAAGAGCAACACCCGGTAATGCAGGCAAAATCAGAAGTATTGTAAGTTGAATGGTTGCATAACTTTCATTATATTCCCCAAAAAGCAACATTAAATGTGCTACGAAATAAAAGAACAAAAGAGAACATATTCCTATTAAGATATTTTTCGTTATTTTCATTTTGCTACTCCTTTCGCAATATTCGACATATCCATGTTCCTCACGTCAAGCCAGAGCAAAAAATCATGTACTAACTGAATAATCCTTCTTAAATCCGTGTGCCCCATAAATTTGCCATTTACCTACACCCAGTCTTTGCATTATCGCCTTTCGTTCTTCTGCGCAAAGCTCAGAGTTTGTATCAACAGATGTCATAAGTATAGGAGCATATTGGTTGTATTCCGCCTGTTCCCGCGTTAATCCGTGGACATTAATATAAATATCCCCGGTAATTGCAATATGATTTCGATAGTCAATAAGAACTATTTCTCCGGGAAGATGTCCGCCTTGCCCCTCATACACTTCAAAATGAAGTTCTCCGAAATCGAAAAAACCAATTTGAGTAAGAGGTTCTTCTGGATTTTCCACATCGTCCCACAATGTTGTAACCTTATCAGGAGTTACCGTTTTATATGAGGTAAGTAATTTGCAAATATTAATATAAGGTTTGTGCAGGGCATTTTCCTCCCTGTATCCATTTTTCCCATCATGTTCTTTGTTTAAGCACATTGCGGTTTTATGACTGGCAATAATCTCGTCAAACAGTGGCAATAGTCCGCAATGGTCAACATCGGCATGCGTTATAAGTATAGTTTTTTTAATTTTATCAAATTCAGGTATAATCTCTTTAAATACGCTTAACATTTCTTCTTTATAGCAAGCATAACCGCTGTCTATAAACAAATATTTTCTGTCGCTGTTTATAATGATTGTATTACTTCCGCAAGGAGGTTCTATCAATACTATCTCGGTTTTTTCAGTAATTTTGTGTTTGGTTATACGTGGAGAAAAATTCCTTCCTTTCGAAGCACCAAGCAGTTCTGCAAATTTGCTGATACTGTCAAAGGTGCGATATGGAGACAACCCCTGTTCGTCCAATGTCTGCATAGCAAGATTTACATGTACTAAAAGTTCTTTGCTTATATCAGTAGTTAAACCCATAATCTGAGCCAAACCCATAACATATGTATTGTAAAAAATACTGTTATCATAAACCTTCTCTGAGCTATTATAGTCTATCATTCGAACTTTACATATTTTTTCAACTTCCTTCAAAAATTCAGATATTTTTTGCGAATCATCAACATATAAGCCCATCTTAAAATACTGATAATTTGTCCCATTCTCTTGTGAACTTATATATGATATATTAAAGTTAAATTTGTTAATGAGAGTCAAAACAACCGTAACACTACCTGGAACATCCTTCAGACAAAACTCCAATAAAACAATGCTTGTTTTTGAGTTATTATTTTGAAGATA
>JAZULN010000017.1:0-13823 GCA_045603125.1 Clostridia bacterium
ACCGCTTGGCCTCCGACTTCCCAAAGCTCGTCTATCACAGCCTTATCCATAGATAAATTAGACTGAATCTGGTCATAGTAGCCAAGATAGGTGTTGGCACCAATTCTAACCTCCCCCGAATCCTGCTCAAGCTCTCCCAGAATAATCTTCATAAGCGTGGTCTTTCCCGAGCCGTTAGGTCCCAGCAAGAACACCCTCTCACCTCTTTTTATCTGAAAATTAACATCAGAAAAAAGACTTTTTTCTGAAAAACTCTTTGAAACATCTGAAATGGTCAGGGCATCATCACCACCGCCCGATTTTGCTTTAAACTTAAATGTAAAAGAATCCAAAGTCTTTTCAGGCTTTTTTAATCCTTCCTCTAACTTTTCAATAACCTTTAGTTTGCTTTCAGCCGTCTTTATATTCTTTTCTCTGTTCCACCGTCTTTGCTGCTCTACAATCCCCTCTAATCGTTCAATTTCCTTTACGGTGTTGTTGTAATTCCTCTCTTCTGTTAGTTTTTCAATTTCTCTTTGTTTTATAAAGAAACTGTAGTTTCCGTTTTGGGTATAAAGGCTCCCCGATTCCATAGAAAAGGTACGATTTGTAACCCTATCTAAGAAATATCTGTCGTGGGATATTACTATAACTGCACCCTTAAAATTTACTAAAAATTCTTCAAGCCATTCCACCGCCTTGATATCTAAATGGTTTGTTGGCTCGTCTAATAAAAGCAAATCGGAATTTGATAAAAGAATTTTACAAAGTGCAACACGGGTCTTTTGCCCACCCGACAATTTATCTATCGAAAGAGAAAGCTCGTCTTCTGAAAATCCCAGACCAATAAGTGCAGATTTCACCTTATTTTTATAAAAATACCCGTCATTTTCCGAAAGCCTTTCAGATAGATTATTCTGTCTTTTTATCAGTTCATCTAAATCCCCGACTCCGTTTTCTAAGTCATGTCGTATCCGTTCTAATTCCTTCTCAATTTCCATCTGTTCTGAGAATACCTCTAAAACCTCGTCATACACCGATTTTTTTGACTCAGAAAAGGCGTGCTGGGAAAGATAACCGATTTTTAGGTTCTTATTTTTAAATATATCACCGTCATCGGGAGTAATTTCCCCGGTTATAATTTTAAAAAGGGTAGATTTTCCTGCCCCGTTTATACCGATAAACCCGATTTTATCCCTAGAATCTATCGAAAAACTAATTCCCGAAAAAAGCTCTTCACCATTATATACCTTTTCGAGATTATTCGCATTTAATATCATCATTTTTGTGTCCCTTTTAAAGCTCTATTTCTCTCATCGGCACTATGTACTTATAATATATACTATATCCATAATATAGGTCCGGGCACCACTTTCCGCCAAGTTCGGTTAAGAGTTTTACTGTCCCTGCCCACTTGGTTGTCTTTGCAGAATAATATCTTCCGTGAGGCTCACCTACAGGCTCCAAACCAATATACGCCGACATATGGTTAAAGTGTGCCCTGACACCGTCTTCAGGTGTTTCAAAACTTTCGTGGTCATAGGTTTCGTCGCCTGTTGCGTATCTTGTCTTTATGCCTGCCCAGTTATTCTGTTCCGGTAAAACTCTGCCGCCGTATTTTCCAAAACCTGTCTCCTTTGCGGCCTGGGCATATAAAATTTCAGGGCAAATTCCGGTAATCTCACCATATTCCCAGTAAAGGTCGGCAATGTCTATAAATCTTTCGTGAGCGCCCCTTGATTTTGCCCACGCCTTTGCCTGTTCCAAAGTCACCGAACTTTCCGACACCAACTCAAGGTCTATCGGCTTTACTCCCAAATCAAGAGTAATATTTCCGGCCTTACTCTCCAAAACCCTATAGATAAACATACAAGCTTCTGCCCTTGTTAAGAGTTTATCGGGATTTATATTAACACCGTCACCCTTCATATATCCTTTTTCAACCGCGATTGACAAGAGATTTTTATAAATAGCCCAAACATCCTCGTGGTCTTCAAAATTTTCCGAAAGGATATCTTTATTCAAAAGGTTACCTTCCTTTAAACCCGAAACAAGTACCAAGGATGCCGCAAATTCTTCACGGGTAACCTTTTCTTTAGGATTAAAATATTTACCCCTATTCGGCATATAATCTCCAAAGACCCCAACATATTTATATGACCAGTCTTCATCTTTAACATCCTTAAAATAATGTATTTTCTCTTCTTCAACATCTGTCTCAATTTCGAAGGCTTCAACAAACAGCTTTGCCATCTGTTCACGTGTTAAGTTATCATCCAAAGCAAGCTCTCCGTCGCCAACGCCGTGCATAATCTCATTTTCCACGCAGTATAAAACCGCATCTTTTGCCCAGTCGTACTTTTCAGGAATTTTTATTGCGTTTACGCTAAGAGTGTTCATCGTTAAAGCCAAAGTTAAAACCAATGGTAGTTTTTTTATCATTTTTTCGCCACCTCGTTCATTTTAATTATAATCTTACTATTTTATTATATACTCTTTCGGCATTTTTTTCAATAACTGTAGTCAAAATGTAATAAAAAAACTACTGTTATAGATATTATAACAGTAGTATTTTTTACAGTGTGAAAAAGTCACCTAAAACCCCTAAAAAGAACTGAAAAAATCCTTTTTTCCCGATATCATCTTTTGCAACCAAGTCTTTAACGCCCAAAACCTCATCATTTAGCATAAACTTCACTTCGCCTAGTTTTTCCCCTTTTTTTACCGGCGCCGAAATCTCCTCCGGGGTCTCAACTAAAACCTTAACATTGTTTTTCTGACTTTTATCAATCAGAATTGAACAATCATCAGAAGTTAATTCCACACAATCATTTACACCCTTTAAAACTCTGATTTTACCAATCTTTTTGTCATCATCGAATGCTTTTTCCAAAGTATAGTTTGCAAAGCCAAAATCAAGAAGTGCTCTTGCACCGTTAAATCTATCATTAGAGGTTGGGGCACCAAGAACAACAGCGATAAGCCCTAACCCGTCTCTTTTTGCCGTTGCCGATATACAGCACCCCGCCCCCGATGTCGAGCCAGTCTTTAGTCCATTTGCCCCGCTATAAAATCTTATTAGTTTATTTGTATTTGAAAGTTCATATTTATCGTTATTCATCCGCCCGGTCCAAATCGTAGTATATTCAAAAATCTTTTCATGTTTCATAAGCTCTCTGCTCATAATCGCCACATCTCTTGCCGATGAAAAATGTCCTTCTGCGTCAAGGCCATTAGTATTTTTAAACTGAGTATTTACCATCCCAAGCTCACCTGCTCTTTGGTTCATCAGCGAAACAAATGCCTCTTCACTGCCCGTTAAGTATTCTGCCATAGCAACACATCCATCGTTTGCCGACGCCACCGCAATGCCTTTTATAAGCTCGGATACGGTTAGCTCTTCACCGGATTCCAAAAACATCGTCGAGCCGCCCATACTCATGGCATTTTCGCTCACCAAAACCACATCGTCTATGCCGATTTTTCCACTGTCAAGGCTTTCCATAATCAAAAGCAAGGTCATAATCTTTGTAACACTTGCAATCGGAAGTTTTTCATCTGCCATATTCTCAGCCAAAACCTCGCCTGTTGACTGTTCCATCAAAATCATAGACTTGGCATTAACATCTGGCGGTGTACTTGCCGACACTGTGGTATTAAAAAAACAAACAGCACATAATATTGATATAAGTTTTTTCATGGTTATTACTCCTTTTATAATTACCTGACTATATATCTATATTCTACTGTTTGTTTTTTTAAAATATTACCTAAAATTATAAATCGACTCTGTTTCTGATTTCACCCCTAAAAAATGCTTCAATATTTTTTCTGATTTCCGAAATGCATCTCATTCTCGATTCATACGAGCCCCACGCCATATGCGGGGTAAAAATTGTATTTTCGTTATGTAGGATTTCATTAAAAGGCGAATCTTCGGTTAGCGGCTCAACGGTATAAACATCGGTTGCAAAACCGCCAATACTTTCATTTTTTATAGCATCGGTAACTGCTTTTTCGTCGATTACCGCACCTCTTGCAACATTTACCAAAATCGCCGACTTTTTCATTTTGGATATCATGTCATCACTTATAATCCCTTTGGTTTCCTCTGATAATGGCAGATGCACACTTATAATATCAGACTTTTTCATAACTTCTTCTAAAGTTACGCATGCCTCATCTTTCACCGGTGTCTTTTTAAAATACAGAACCTTCATCCCAAAAGCCTTTGCCACCTCGGAAACTTTCTTTCCGATGTTCCCCATGCCAACTATGCCCCAACACATAGAGCTTAGTTCATGATAGGTTGGCTTTAGGTGATTTTGCACGCCACTTTTTGTATATTCACCACTCGTTACGTGTTTATGATATTTCTCAAGATGCATAATAAGTGAAAGTGCTAACGAAACGGTAAGCTGGGCAACGCTGTCGGTGGAATATCCGCATACATTTGCCACCGCAATCCCATGATTTTTACAGTATTTCACATCTATATTATCAAACCCTGTTGCGGCAACGCAGATGAGTTTTAAGTTTTTAGCATCCGATAAATTATCGCTATTTAATTTTACTTTATTTAAAATTATAACGTCGGAATCCCCTATATTTTCTGCCACTTTCTCGGGTGGAGTTCGTTCAAATACCGTAACATCACCCATTTCGGTAATAACCGAGATATCTAAGTCATCGCCAAGGGTATTTCGGTCTAAAACTGTAATCTTCATTCTTCTTCCCTCCATAAAAGGCTATCTAACTTTTCCCACATAGCATAAGCTTTTTTCTTAAGGTTTACTGGCTTAAAATCCGTGTCTACAAACCCGTGTTTGGTGTATCCTGTGGTCATTAGTTTATTGTCACTTTTTCTGTAGACTTCATATTCAAACTTACACTTACAAACCCCCATTTCGGTAAGTTTACAGGTGACTATCGCTTCTTCCTCGTAGGTTAGCCCGGCATAATATTTTGCGTGAGTTTCAGTTAGAGGCATTAAAATGCCCGAGGCTTCCATCTCGCTATAGCTTCCGCCAAATTCTTTTATAAAATCCGTTCTTGCAACTTCAAACCAAGGATAATACCTTGAGTGGTGGACTATCCCCATGCGATCGGTTTCTGCATATCTAACTGTTAAATATGTTTTTGTCATTAACTCTTTCATATACTCTTTCCTTTCTAAAAAGGGGCGTCCTCCGACACCCCCTTTTAAAGCTTATATACTTAATTTTATTGCCAAGTCAATCAATTCTTGTGGAACATCCTTTTTCATATTTAATCCTTCTTCAATGTCCACATCTATAACATCATTCTTTTGCATACATACAATTCTATTTGACTTACCTTCAAGCAAAAGCTCCACAGCTCTAGTACCCATTCGGCTTGCCTCAACTCTATCGCGAACTGTAGGGCTTCCGCCTCTTTGAACGTGACCGATTACTGTATGTCTTGACTCAATGCCTGTTGCCTTTTCAATTTGCTTTGCCATTTCAGCCACACCGCCAACACCTTCTGCAACAATTATAATTGTGTGCTTTTTACCTCTCGCCTTACCCTCAAGGATTGTTGAAATAATGTCTGTATCAAAGTCAAATTTTCGCTCTGGGATCAACACTACTTCTGCACCACAGGCAATAGCCGCATAGATTGCGATATATCCTGCGTGTCTTCCCATAACCTCGATTAAGTTACATCTGTCATGACTGGAAGATGTGTCACGGATTTTATCGATTGCTTCTTTTACGGTGTTAAGACATGTATCAAACCCGATTGTATACTCACTGCAGGCAATATCATTATCGATTGTGCCCGGTATTGCGACTGTTGGGAGTCCGGCTCTTGATAAATCTCTTGCACCTCTGAAAGATCCGTCACCGCCGATTACAATAAGGCCGTCGAGTCCATGTTTTTTGGCAATTTTAGCACCCTTCAATACGCCGTCCCATTCCTTAAATTCAAGACATCTCGCAGTTTGTAAAATAGTTCCGCCCTTTTGCAGAGTTTCGCCAACACTTCTTGCCTGCATATCCTTAAATTCTTCGTTTAATAGTCCATGATAGCCGTGTTGAATACCTACCACTTCAATTCCGTGGTAAATTGCGGTTCTTACCACCGCACGAATAGCCGGATTCATTCCCGGTGCGTCTCCACCGCTTGTTAATACGCCGATTTTCTTTATATTATCCCCCATATAACTCATCCTTTTTTATTAAATTTCCATATCAATTATGATACCATGTGCTTCTTTTACTTCGCTTGCTGGAACGAGTATCTCAAAACAATATTCATCATTTTCTGAGTTTCTTACTCTCTTATTTTTTGCGATAATTCCCGCCGACTCAAGCATAGCTTTTACTTTTAAAGCTTCTTCAAGCTTTTGCGATATATAAACTAAAGTCCACATATTATCCTACTCTTTCCCCGCTTTGACCTGCCCGTGCTTTGTATAAATATTTGCTTCGCCTTTAATTTTTACAGCCGAAGTCGTTTCGGTAAATTGTGCAACATAGACCTCACCCTTATCCAATTTTTCAATGTGGTGAAATCTTGTGTTGGCACCTCTTGTAAGACCCATTATTGTAACTCCGTCTTCTAAAGCCTTAATTACAATATAATCGTTCAATAAGTTTTCGTTTTCCATAACTTTTCCCTTTCTTAGATAACCACCCAATATTTTACACCATATCCTAGAGAAAATCAAGAGATTTTTAAAAAATTGTTAAAAATTTATCTAAAACACACTCTTAACAGACTCATCACCAAAACTATTTTTCAGCTCTCTTAAGCAATTATCTGTCCCTGATAGTTTTAGTGCATCAGGGACACTAATTCTTTCCTTAGTCGCTTCGATATAAAAGCATACCGAAACATCACCTTTAAAAGAAGCCACAACGGTTTTTAACTTTTCTATAGCAGAATTTTCTTTTTGAGGAATCTTTATAAATATAGTTTTGGGAACACTTTCCACATTCTCGATTCGGGACACTGTCTCACATAAAAGCTTTGGCTCTTCGTCTTCTCTAAGACTTAATTTTCCTTCAATTACAACTATACTTTCCTCCTCTAAAAGGTATGAGTATTTTGTCAGAACTTTAGGGAACACTAACACCTCAATAGATCCGAAAACATCTTCTATTGTCACAAAAGCCATCTGGGAACTGTTTCTTGTAATTTTATTTTTCCTCGTACTTATTATTCCACAAAGTTTTATAAACATTCCATCACAGATTTTGTCATTTACTATTTGAAAATTTCCTTCCTCATCTTTTTCCACAGCCGTTAAAACGTCTCCAATGGTAAACTTGGTAATTTTTGAAATTTTATCGGAATATTCCTCGCAAGGGTGACCCGAAAGATACATTCCGATAGTCTTTTTTTCCATCTTCAAAAGCTCTCGGTTTGAAAACTCATTTATATTTGGAAAATCAATTTCCTCTGGAGTTTCTTCATCAAAAAGTGTAATCTGACCCGAAACATTTCCCTTTTTGCTCACTCCCTCTGAGTTTATAACATCTTCATAAACCGCCATTAGCTGTGCTCTTTTAATCCCAAAAGAATCAAAAGCACCGCACATTATAAGGGATTCTACCGCACGTTTATTTATATCCTTATCAATCATACGGGATATAAAATCGGAAAATCCCAAAAATTCGCCGTTTTCTTCTCTTTCTTTGACAATTCTTTGAATGAAACTTCTACCCACATTCTTCACAACCGAAAGTCCGAAACGAATAGCGTTATCCTCAACTGTGAAGGTGTCGAAACTTTTATTTACATCGGGCGGATAGAGTGAAATTCCCATCTTTTTGGCATTTACAATATATCCGTTTGCCTTTTCCAAATCATCAACACTGGAAATTAGCGACGCCATATATTCAACAGGATAAAAAGTCTTTAGATATGCAGTCTGGTAAGTGATGTAAGCATAGGCTGCCGCATGGGATTTATTAAAGGCATAATTTGCAAAATCATACATTTCGTCAAAGATGTCTTTTGCAACATTTTCATCAATCCCGTTAGCAACACATCCTTTTATTATAACATTTCCCTCGTCATCTTTTTTACCATATATAAAGTTCTGGCGTTCGATTTCCATCTTGTCCATCTTCTTTTTACTGATAACTCGACGTAAAAGATCTGCATCCCCCAAAGAATACCCTGCCATGGTTCTTACAATCTGCATAACCTGCTCCTGATATACCATGCAACCGTAGGTGACATCTAAGATGTCTTTTAGTAGCGGATGCTTATATGTAATATCCTCAGGGTGGTTTTTATTGTGGATATACATGGGGATTGATTCCATAGGGCCGGGACGATATAGCGAAATTCCCGCAATTATATCTTCCAAAGATGTTGGTTTTAATTCCTGCATAAAGGATTTCATTCCGGCACTTTCTATCTGGAAAACCCCGTCGGTGTTTCCCGTTGAAATATTTTCATATACCTCTTTTATGTCATAGGAAATTTTGGACATATCTATCTTTATGCCCTTATTTCTCTCGATAATCTTCACCGCATTCTCGATTATGGTAAGGTTTCGAAGCCCCAAAAAGTCCATTTTTAAAAGTCCCAACTCCTCAACTGTATCCTTTACAAACTGAGTAGTAACAGCCTCATCATTGGTCTGTAGCGGGATATAGGTAACTGTTGGCTCTTCGGTAATAACAACACCCGCTGCGTGGGTTGATTTATGTCGGGGTAACCCCTCTAGCTTTCTTGCCATATCTATTAGCTTTTTAATATTTTTGTCGTCATTATAAAGTGCTTTTAGCTCATCACTGACATCCAAAGCCTTATCTATAGTCATCTTTAAGTCATTAGGGACAAGTTTTGCCACCTTATCAACCTCGGCGTATGGGATATTTAGAGCCCTTCCAACATCTCGAATGGCAAGCTTTGCCTTCATTGTACCAAATGTTATAATCTGTGAAACCTTATCCACACCATATTTTTCGACAACGTAATTTATAACCTTCTGACGTCCCTCCGGCTCAAAGTCGATATCAATATCGGGCATAGTAACTCGGGCAGGATTTAGAAATCTTTCAAAAAGAAGGTTATAACGAATGGGGTCAATGCCGGTAATCCCTAAGGTATAGGCAACGATACTTCCGGCAGCAGATCCTCTTCCCGGGCCTACCATTACCCCGTTATTTTTTGCATAATGAATAAAATCCCATACAATCAGGAAGTAATCTACAAACCCCATATTATTTATAACCGACAGCTCAAAATCAAGTCTATCAGTTAAGGATTTATCAATGTTTTCATATCTTTTTTCAAGTCCCGAATAGCAAAGTTCTTTTAAATATTCAAAAGGAGCCTTTCCGTCGGGCACATCATATGACGGAAGGTGACGACTTGAAAAATCAAAATCCACATTACACCTTTTTGCAATTTTTCCGGTATTCTCAAGTGCCTCCGGCACATACGAAAATAAGCTCTCCATCTCCTCGGGAGATTTTAAGTAAAATTCCTCGGTTTCAAATTTCATTCGGTCAGGGTCGTCAACAGTTCTGTCCATTTGGATACACATTAAAATATCCTGTGCCTCAGCATCTTCTCGGTTGACATAGTGAACGTCGTTTGTTGCAACAAGTCCAATTCCAAGCTCACGGGCAATGTCAATTAAAACAGGATTTGAGGTTTTTTGCTCCTTTAGCCCATGATCTTGAATCTCAATATAATAATTATCCTTGCCGAAAACCTCAAGATATCTTTTTGCAATTTCCTTTGCACCGTCGACATTTCCGTTTAAAATCGCCTTTGGAAGTTCCCCGGCAAGGCAGGCAGAAAGTGCGATAAGTCCGTCTTTGTGCTCTTTTAACAGGTCAAAATCAATTCTCGGTTTATAATAAAACCCTTCGGTAAAACCGTCGCTCACAATCTTTATAAGATTTTTATACCCTACTTCATTTTCGCACAGTAAAATTAAGTGGCTATATTTTGAATCATATTCATGAGTTTTATCAAATCGGGTTCTTGGCGAAACATATACTTCACAACCGATAATCGGCTTTATACCTTGATTCTTCGCCTCTTTATAAAAATCCACTACTCCATACATCGCACCGTGGTCGGTTATTGCAAGGCTTTCCATTCCAAGGTCCTTTGCCCTATTTAATAGGTCTGATATTCTTGCAGCACCGTCTAACAGACTATACTCTGTATGGGTATGAAGATGCACAAATTCACCCATTTCACTTCCTCCTTTCTATAAGTTATCTGCAATTTCAATTAGTCTATTTAATCTATGGTTTACCCCCGATTTACCTATCGGCGGGTCAAACCTTTTTCCCAAATCCTTTAAGCTATCTTCAGGGAATTTTACCCGAATTTCTGCCGCTTCCTTTAAAGTTTGGGGAAGGTGTTCATATTCAGGCGATGCCTTTAGCTTTTCTATTGCCGCCAAGTGCCTGCAATAGGCAGATGCGATTTTGTCCATATTTGCATTTTCGCAGTTCATCTGCCGGTTTATATCGTTTCTGATTTCCTTCTCAGCCGAGATGTTATAAATCTCCATAGCAGCACCCCCGGCACCAATAAGGCCCAGGACACCGGCTATCATCTCATATTCTTTTAGATATACAACCCTATGTGACTTTCTTTCTGTAACCCTCGCCATTACACCGGAACTTTCAAGTAACCCAACTAATTTATCAGCCTGAGATTTATTCTTATAATCAAATTCTAAATGGTAGCTCTTCTTTGGGTCGGTAATAGAGCCGCCCCCTAAAAATGCACCTCTAACATACGAACTTATGCAGCATGCCCGGTTAGTTTTGAATTTTCCCTTAAAAAAACCGGTGTCTTCAAGCATTTTCAGGGATACCCAAGTGTCTTTTATTTCGATTTTATAAAAGGACTTTAAAAATTCAGGTAAGATTTCAACATTATATATTTTATTTATAACTCCCGAAATCATATATGCCGCTTTCTTACTTTCGGTTATCAGGGTGATTCCGTCTTTTGTTACCCTGCCGGCATTCCCCAAAAAGCCGGATAGAGTAAAAATATCACACTGAGGGCAACTTGATGCCACATCACATATTTTATCTTTTATATCTGAAGAAAAAGACATTTTTGCCCTCCCTTTTTTCATTCTCCTAAAAATTTAACCTCCGGCTCTAATGTAACTCCAAACTTTTCAAAAACCTTGTCTTTTACATCTTCCATCAGTTTTTTTACATCCTCGGCCGTCGCATCGTTAAAGTTCACCACGAATCCCGCGTGTTTTTCAGATACTTTAGCACCGCCAACCGTATATCCTTTTAATCCGGCATCTTCAATAAGCTTTGCGGCAAAATAGCCTTCCGGTCTTTTGAAGGTGCTTCCGGCACTTGGGAAATTAAGCGGTTGCTTATCTTTTCGTTTTTGGTTAAGCTCCTGCATTTTATCAGAAATCTCCCCAATGTCGCCCTTTTTGAGGGATAACTCCGCATATAAAATAATCTTCTGACTATCATTAAAGATGCTTTTTCTATAGCCAAACCCCGCATCTTTTCCCGAAATTTCCTTAATCTCGCCGTCAGAGTCAAGATACCCTATCTTTTTTACAACATCTTTCATCTCGCCTCCATAGGCGCCTGCGTTCATAACTAAAGCACCACCAAGAGTACCGGGAATTCCTGATGCAAATTCAAGACCTGTCAACCTCTCCGTTTTTACCTTATTTGCAAGGGTTGATAATAAAACCCCGGCTTCGGCAAAAACATTTTCCCCGTCAATTTTTACGCTAGATAAACCGGAGGAAATCTTAATTATAACCCCCGAAATCCCGTCATCACTTATCAAAATATTCGAGCCGTTTCCGATTACAGTATATGAAACGCCGTAGTTTTTACATAAATCTATTACATCTTTTATCTCGGAAAAGCTCTCGGGTATAACTAAATATTCGGCATTTCCGCCAATCTTAAATGAGGTATGTTTTTTCATACTCTCATCTTTTAATAAATTTTCTGATACCTTTTTTAAAGCCTCATAAAACTCCATATCGTCACTCCATTATATAGATTTTCTGCCCTTTAGAAATTCTCTTAATGTATTTAAATCTCTATTGATAATCAATTCCTCAGGAAAATCGATGTCAGAAAGCATTGCTTTTGCCTTGGTAATTTCCCCAAGCTCAAAGCAACTGTGGCAGTCACTGTTTACAACAATTCCTGTCCCTACTTCCTTACATTTTAGTGCAATCTCTCTGCAAATTTCAATATTTTTCGGGCGTGTATCAAAGCTATGGCCGTTGATTTCTATTAGTTTACCCAATTCCTTGGTTTTTCTTACAACCTTATCAATATCATATCTATAACTCGGGTTTCCGCTATGGCCTAAAATATCCACATATGGGTTATTTAAAGCTCCCATATAAGCCGAGGTATGGTCTCCGCCCTCGCACGAATAATATGCAGGCGTGTGGATGCTCGCAATTACAATATCAAGGCATCTTAATAAGTCCTCGGGAAAGTCGATTCTTCCTGTTTTATCAAGGATATTCGCCTCGCATCCTTTTAAGATTCTGACCCCTTCATATTCTTCCGGGATGCTCCTTTTTAAGCACAGAAAGTGCCAGTCTACCGGTGCATCTTTCATTTCCATTCCGTGGTCGGTTATGGCTATTGCCTCGAGTCCCCTTTTTTTCGCAAAGTCTACCAATTCAAAAACTGTACTGTATGCGTGAGTACTTGCAATGGTGTGACAATGCAAGTCTGTTAGTATGTTCACTAAATTTTGCCCCCTTGTGTTGTTACATATTCTGCTGCATCTGATTCATTAAGCGGTTATTTAGCTCAACTGCCGCGTTATAGCCCATTCTCTTCTGACGGTTATTCATAGCCGCAACTTCGATAATTACCGCAAGGTTTCTACCCAATTTTACAGGAATTGTAAGGCTTGGAATATTTATTCCCATAACATTCGTGTATTCGTCAACCATGCCAAGACGATCGTAGTGCTTATCTTCCTTCCAAGGCTCTAAGTGGATAATCAAATCAATGCTTTCTGTATCCTTTACAGCACCGATACCGAATATCTCTTTTACGTCGATAATTCCAATTCCCCTTAATTCAACAAAGTGGCGAATGATATCGGGTGATGAGCCAACTAAAGTCTTATCTGAAACCCTTTTAATTTCAACCGCATCATCTGCAACGAGTCTGTGGCCTCTTTTTAAAAGCTCGATTGCAGTTTCGCTCTTACCCACACCACTTTCGCCCATAATAAGGATGCCTTCGCCGTAAACTTCAACCAAAACGCCGTGTCTTGTGATTCTCGGTGCAATCTGGACATTTAAATATCGAATCAGTGCACTCATAAGGCTTGATGTGGACTGCTCTGTTCTTAAAAGTGTTATATCAAATTCCTTTGCAAGCTCTATAATTTCCGGACCTGCCTGCATTGCTCTTGTGATTATTATTGCCGGAACTTTTTTAGAGAAGAGCGGTTTTAGAAGATTATATCTTTTCTCGTATGGAAACTGTGAAAGATAGGTAAGCTCAACCTTACCGAGAATCTGGATACGGTTTTTATCAAAATAATCGAAAAATCCCGCAATCTGCAAACCCGGTCGGTTAACATCGGCACACTGTACCATTACCTCATCGTAATTCTGGGCAGTATATAACCTTTCAAACTGAAATTCTTCCGAAACCTTTGATAAAGGAATAGTGAATATTTCTTCGTTCATAGTATCTTCTCCTTTTATATATGTTTTTAATTAAAAACAGTTATAGTCCATTATATTATACTATAAAACTTTTATTTTTTAAATAGAATTTTTAGTTTTTTTATAATTTATTTAATTTTTCGTGAAATTTTTATTGTTTTTTCCCCGAAATAGATAAAATAAA
>JAZULN010000018.1:0-4622 GCA_045603125.1 Clostridia bacterium
ATTGGCTATGTTAAATGCTTAAAACAGCATATAGTATTCATTTTTAGCAATAAAATCCACATTTTTTGATAAAATATCCGTTTTTAAGTGATTTTGTACCACCACCTTGCGTCAAAGTGTGATATAATAACTATATATATGTATAAATTCGTGAAAATTTTAAAAATTAACCAATATATGAGGTAATAAAAAATGGCGACTAAAAAAAGAACAACCAAAAAAACAACTAAAAAACCACCCCAGAGAAGAAAGGGTATGACTCAGGCAGAAAAGACCTTCTGGACTGCCATATCCCTTAGTCTTGCAACTGTCCTTTTTTCGATTTTTTGTTATTTCCCGCCCGAAATGACAGGAATCTTGGGAAATGTTATACATACAAATATCCTTCTTGGACTTTTTTCAATAACAATGTATTTAATCCCAATCATTCTTTTAGGGCTTTCAATTTACTTATTTAAGGTAAAAGACATCGGACGAATGTTAAAAAAAGCAGGCTTTAGTGCTTTGATTCTAATACTTTTTGCAGCACTTCTCCAACTTATTATCACCTCTGACTATTCCCCGATTATCATTAAAAATCTTCACTATCAGGGCACAATTAAAACCGGCGGTGGATTTATTGGAGGACTTATTGCATATTTAATATATAACTTAATCGGAAAATATGCATCAATTATTCTTGTGGTTTTTCTGATACTTCTCTTTACAAGTATCCTCTTTAAGATATCATTTATCAGCATCATCAAATCAATAATCGAAGGATTAAAGAGCGAAATCGACGATATCAATGATGTTGATGTTTCAGACAAGGTTAAGGGAGTAAGAAAAAAGGTTAAAAAAGAAAAGAAATCTGACGAATCCCCGACAGAAAAGTCAGTCGCTGACGAAAATTCAAAAGATAAATCAATTTCCGAGGAAGAACTCCAAAAAAGAATTGATAAGTTAATATACGAAAACACCGATTCACCAAAGGATGTCCCTCAAGACTCCAAGGATGATGATACCGAAGAAAAGCCTCAAACCGAGCACGTTCAGGAAACCTTTGAGGATGACATAACAGAGCCAATCGGTGAGGTACAAAAAGAAAATCCTGAAAGAGTTTCGGCAACAACTCCTGAGGAAAAAGCTGAAATCTCAAAAGAGATTGAATCGGCAATAGAAGTTCCTCAAAAAGAATACGAGTTCCCGCCAATGAATCTTTTAAATAAAGCAAGAACGCCGTCTGCCGACAAGCGCAAGGAAATGTCCGAAACTGCAAAGAAATTGATGGACATTTTGAAAAACTTCGGTGTTGATGCAAAGCTTCAGCAGGTAACTCAAGGTCCTACTGTAACACGTTACGAAATCCAACCGAACACCGGCATCAAGCTTTCAAAAATTACCGGTCTTGCCGAGGATATTGCACTAAACTTAGCCGTTCCGACAGTTTTGGTAGCACCCGTTCCCGGAAAAGCCGCCGTCGGCATAGAAGTACCAAACACCTCTGTAAATACTGTATCTGTAAGAGAGCTTCTAGAGAGTGACGAATATAAAAACGGCAAATCAAAGCTTACTGTTGCATTTGGTAAAGACATTGGTGGCAATGTTATAGTCGGCGACATCGCAAAAATGCCCCATGTACTTATTGCAGGGTCCACTGGGTCTGGTAAGAGTGTTTGTATAAACACAATAATCGTGAGTCTATTATATAAGGCAAAGCCTGACGAAGTAAAGCTAATCATGGTCGACCCGAAGGTTGTTGAACTTAGCGTTTATAACGGAATACCTCATCTTTTAATCCCTGTTGTGACCGACCCGAAACGTGCAGCCGGTGCATTAAACTGGGCGGTTGGTGAGATGATGAAGCGTTATTCCCTGTTTGCACAAACCGCAACCCGAAACCTTGAAGGTTACAATAACCACATTGAAAAATCCGGCGGTGAAAAGCTTCCACAGATTGTAATAATAATTGACGGGCTTGCAGACCTTAAGATGGTTGCAGCAAAAGAAGTTGAAGAATATATCTGCCGTTTGGCACAGTTGGCTCGTGCTGCGGGTATTCACTTAATTATCGCCACCCAAAGACCGTCGGTAGACGTTATTACAGGTCTTATCAAAGCAAATGTACCGAGCCGTATCGCCTTTGCGGTATCGAGTCAGGTGGACAGTCGTACAATCTTAGATAAGGGCGGTGCGGAAAAGCTTTTAGGCCGTGGCGATATGCTTTATCATCCGGCAGGGCTAAGCAATGCAAAACGTGTTCAAGGTGCATTTGTGTCCGACGACGAAATTGCAAGTATTACAAGTTTTGTAAAGGAAAACAATGAAACCTCGCATTATTCCGAAGATTTAGCAGAACATATAGATAACTGTGCCCATGGCGATTACGGAGTGACCGACGAGGACGCAAAAGACGATGCTGACGAACTACTCCCAAGTGCAATCGAGCTTGCCTTAGAGCTTGGTCAGATTTCAACCGCTATGGTTCAAAGACGACTAAAGGTGGGTTATGCCCGTGCCGGCAGAATTATTGACCAAATGGAAGGTCGTGGGCTTATCAGTGGTGCCAATGGTTCAAAACCAAGAGAAGTTTACAGAAACCGTATAATGTCTGATATGGCACCCGAATCTTACGAGGAAGAATAAATGAAAAATGATTTTTTACCCATATCCCGTTTAGATATGCAAAGCAGGGGCTGGAGAGAGCTTGATTTTTTATATATTGTGGGTGATGCATACGTTGACCACCCAAGTTTTGGACATGCTATAATCTCAAGAGTATTGGAAAAACACGGCTATAAAGTGGGTATTATCTCACTCCCCGACTGGCGGTCAACCAAGGATTTTACCCGACTTGGAAGACCAAAACTTGGAGTTTTAGTTTCAAGCGGTAATATCGACAGTATGGTAAACCACTATACCGCAAGCAAAAAACGAAGAAGTGACGATGCTTATGCTCCCGGAAATAAGGCAGGTCAGCGACCCGATCGGGCGACTATTGTATACTGTCAAAAAATCCGCGAAGCATTCGGCGATATCCCCATTTTAATCGGCGGAGTTGAAGCAAGTCTAAGACGATTTGCTCACTACGATTACTGGGACGATAAAATAAGGCGTTCAATTCTATTCGACTCCCAAGCCGATATTTTAATGTATGGCATGGGCGAAAAGCAGATTGTGGAACTGGCGGATAAACTCCGCAACGGAGTTTCGGTAAAGGATATTCGGGATGTTAAAGGTACGTGCTACGTTTCCGACTCACCCGATATTGAAAATGCTATAACCATTCCGTCATTTAAAGAATGCGTGGAATCCAAGCGAAAATATGCGGATTCCTGCAGAATCCAATATTATGAGCAAAATCCGTTTACAGGAAAAACACTCATTCAGGAGCATAACGGTAAATTCTTGATTCAAAATCCACCTATGCCGCCACTTTCCACTAGCGAATTAGATGCGGTCTATTCACTCCCCTATATAAAGGATTATCACCCGTCATACGCGGAATTTGGCGGCATTGAAGCGATAAAAGAAGTAAAGTTTAGTTTAGTTTCATCAAGAGGATGCTTTGGTAGCTGTAATTTCTGTGCACTAGCTTTCCATCAAGGACGAATTGTTACGGCAAGAAGCCAGAAATCCATCATCCAAGAAGCAAAAGAAATGGTATATGACCCTGAATTTAAAGGTTATATCCACGACGTGGGTGGTCCTACTGCAAATTTCAGAGCACCTGCATGCGCTAATCAGTTGAAGGTTGGTGCTTGCAAAAATAAGCAGTGTCTGTTCCCAAAACCATGTAAAAATATCGAGATTAACCATAAAGAATACCTATCACTTTTAAGAAAATTACGGGAAATCCCGGGCGTTAAAAAGGTGTTTATAAGGTCGGGTATTCGTTTTGATTATCTGATAAACGATAAAGACGACGAGTTTTTCTATGAACTTTGTAAACACCATGTAAGCGGCCAATTAAAGGTTGCACCCGAACACGTTTCGGATAATGTCTTAAAACATATGGGAAAACCTCAAAATAGCGTATATAACAGGTTTTCTGAAAAGTTTTATAAAATCAATGAAAAACTTGGCAAAAAGCAGTATCTTGTTCCGTATCTTATGTCGAGTCATCCGGGAAGCACCCTAAATGATGCAATAGAACTTGCACTTTATTTAAAAAAGCATGGCATAAATCCACAACAGGTTCAGGACTTCTACCCCACCCCCCCTACAATTTCCACCTGTATGTTTTTTACAAGGCTAAACCCATTTACCACGGAAAAGGTTTATGTCCCCAAGACCCCAAAGGAAAAGGCAATGCAACGAGCCTTGTTACAATTTAAAAACCCGGACAACTATAATTTAGTATTAGAGGCGTTAAAGTCAGCACACAGAGAAGACCTTATCGGTTTTTCAAAAGACTGTCTGATTCGCCCAAGAAATTTTAGGAGGAAAGAAGAAAATGGCAAAAATTTTAAGCGGCAAAGTAGTGTCAGAGAGAATCAAAGAAGAACTAAAACTCGAGGTAAAAAAACTAAATAGTCAAGGAATATTCCCGGGGCTTGCGGTTGTGATTGTAGGAGACGACCCGGCAAGCAGAGTCTATGTTAATTCCAAGAAAAAAAAGTCGGATCGTAGCCATGTCGTTC
>JAZULN010000019.1:0-24976 GCA_045603125.1 Clostridia bacterium
ACTTGATTCCTCCTTTGAATAATTTCGGCGGTTGGCTAGACCTGCCTCAATTATATCAAAGGAGGATATTTTTTTCCACGCATAGCTAAAGCTTTTTTATCCCACCAGCATTGCTGGTGGTTGTCATTACGCAACACAAAAGGGGCTGTAAAAATTTACAGCCCCTCAGACTGCAGTGAAATTCACTGCGTTTTTTTATTAAAATTCCATATTATTTCTCTTTTTCCAGTCAGAAATTTCCTTTTCAACATCAATATCGCGGAATATTGCACCCTTTTCAACGCCCTTATATTCATCAAAGGTTTTATATTTTACGCCGTTAATTCTATTTACCAACTCAAACTTTCCGCCATAGGTGTTTCCTTCGATTTCAAACTGAGCGTCTGCTTCAGGTGAACAAACTGAGAAAATTGCAGCTCCGTATGGGGCATCAGCAAAGATGTTATTCTGTATCTTTTGGCATCCTCCTTCGGTTGCCTTTTCCATTCTCCACATAAAGGCGTGGTGACCCATAGGCTCAGGCCAGATTTCAGAAAAACGCGGCATCTCCTCGCCAAGCTTTGAAAATCCCTCTCCCGCATATGCACAGATGTTTTCATTAAATTCGGCATAGACCGGCACTAAATCTCTTTGCTCCAAAGCTCCCATACCGCATCTTAAAAATACGTTATTATTAAAAATCATATTTTTTGCAGGCTTGCAGTCTTTTCCGCCCTGATGAGTTACTGCAGAATCATAGACATTATCAATGTAACAACCGGTAACTTCAATATTTTCTGCAACATCCCAGAACTCTATTACATTTCCGCATCTTATCTTTTGTTCAAAACTCCAAACAGAGCCACCAATGTTTTCAAATACGCAATTTCTGACGGTGATGTTCTTGCTCGGCTTATCGCCGGCAATACCATAGTTGAAGTTTATGATTCTTAAATTTTCAAAATGCATATCATGTCCGTTTGTTGCAGCAGATTTCTCGCCAAAGAATACACATTCAATGGACGAATAAATTTCTGCCGGATTTTTAGTTGAATAAAGGTATAGCTTTTGTCCTTTTACTTTAGAACCATCCCTAAACCCTTGAACCGATACGCCAAACTGATTTGAAAAATAGTCGCCTTGTTCTGTCAATTCTTCCACCGACCAGCGAAGTGTACCAAAGCTTTTTCCACCGTCAAATATTATGTTACAAGGCTCATCCTTCGGAGTCTTTGAATATACCCATATATTATTTTGAACCTCTTCCCAAAGCTCAGCACTTGCAAGCTCGGTTGAACCACAAAATACAGGAAGGGGGCCTTCACCATATGCTCCGTAATAGATTGGATTCCCCTCTTCGCCAAAGACATTATTTATATATCCTCTTATAAAACTGCCTCTTTTGAAAAGTACCTTATCGCCGGGCTTTAATTGCAGTTTTTTGTTGCTTTTTAAAGGCTTTTCGGGCGACAGTCCGTCAAATCTGCAGTTACCGCCAACCGGATCTATATAATATGTAGCCATGTAATTTCCCTCCACATTTTCTAAATATCAATAAGTGTACCATAAAAGTAAAAATGTGTCAATATACAAATAAATTTTCATGTTGTATCGGACTAATAGTTATATTTTTTTCTTTTTATTATCAGGAATATCACAGTTATAATCACCGCCATTACCTCAGCTAAAACTATAGAAATCCAGACTCCGTCAATACCAAAAAACACAGGAAGAATCAGCACCGCCGCCACTTGAAACAACAATGACCGAAGAAAGGATATCAAAGCTGAAGTCAGTCCGTCGGAAAGGGCAGTAAAGAAGGCTGACCCGAAAATTGCAAAGCCTGAGAATAAAAAGCCGAATGAATAGATTAAAAACCCACGCAAGGTCAGAGCCATTAGCTTATCATCATAGCCGACAAATATATGGGACAGCGGATACGCCAACAGTTCTGATATAATTAACATACATACCGAAAACACACCGGTGATAACAAGACTCTTTTTTAAAAGTCCCCTTAATTCCAAATGATTCCTTGCCCCGAAATGGTACCCTATAACGGGTGCAATACCGGTTGAGTATCCTATAAATGTAGCAATAAAAATCATACTGACATACATCAAAACCCCATAGGCTGCAATTCCGTTTTCGCCGGCATATTTCATCAGCTGAAGGTTATATAGCATACTCACAACCGATATGGAGATATTGCTCATAAGTTCGGAAGAACCGTTGGTGGAAGCTTTAACCAATGCTCTTTTATCAAAGCCTGTTTTGGCAAATCTCAAAAGACTTTTATTTGGCAAGCTAAAATATATAAGAGGAATCACACCTCCGACCGCCTGACTGATGCCGGTTGCTAAGGCCGCACCTACCAAGCCCCATTTAAATACCATAACAAAAAGTGCATCTAAAACCATATTGGTAACACCGGAAAGTACCGTTACAAATAAACCAAGCTGGGGTTTTTCGGCGGTAATGAAAAATGTCTGGAATTCAAATTGCAGCATATAAAAAGGCAGTGCCGCAATTATAATTTTACCATAAGTGACACAGTCATTTAGCATATTACCGCGAGCACCAAGCAGATGCGAGATCGGGCGAATAAAAATAATACCCAAAAGGCTTATTATAATGCCTAAAAAAATAGTGGTATATATAAATAAAGAAAACAGTTCTTTTGCCTTCTTTTTATTGCCCTCGCCCAGGGTTTTTGCAATAAGTGCACTACCTCCGCTACCAAACATAAAGCCGATTGACCCCAAAATCATAAGCACCGGCATTATAAAATTTACGGCAGCAAACGGGGTTTTACCCACAAAATTTGAGATAAAAAAACCGTCCACAACGCCGTAGATTGATGTGAAAATTAACATTATTATTGAAGGTACGGTAAACCGAAGCATTTTTTTGTAATTAAAGTGGTCTGATAATTGAATATTCATATTGCCCTCTTTTCCTGTTTTTTGCAACTAAAATTATAGTATGAAATAATAATAAAGTCAAGGAATATAAATAAATTTTGGTGTTAAATCCGACATATCGAGGGCAATTTATTGACATCTCCAAATTTTCGATTTATAATCTAGGTATAAACTAAAAATGGGGGTAAAATAACATGGAATTTAAAAAAGACGAATTATTGGTAAAGGTTTTCGAAACACGCGATGAGATGGGAAAAGACGCAGCAAAAGACGTGGCTGAATGCATGAGAAAGCTGCTTTTAGAAAAAAATGAAATCAACATGATTTTTGCCGCTGCTCCTTCTCAAAACGACATGCTTTTGCATCTTCTTTCGGAAAAAGGCATCGACTGGGAAAGAGTAAACGCTTTTCACATGGACGAGTATATCGGCCTATCTAAAGATGCGCCTCAGTGTTTCTCTAACTTCTTAAAAAGATACATCTTCGATTTAAAGCCTTTTAAGTCGGTTAACTTAATAAACGCAGCAGCAACCGATGCTGAGGCTGAATGCGAAAGATACACTGCACTTTTAAAGAGCCACCCTGTTGACATCGTTTGTATGGGAATCGGCGAAAACGGTCACATCGCATTTAACGACCCACACGTTGCAGAATTTTCAGATCCTAAAATGGTTAAGGTTGTAGCACTTGATGACGTTTGCCGTCAACAACAGGTAAATGACGGATGTTTTGAAAAGATTGACGATGTTCCGAAGACCGCACTTACACTTACAATCCCGACTTTAGTGTCTGCCGGCTATAACTTCTGCGTTGTTCCGGCACCAACCAAGGCAAATGCTGTTAAAAACACAGTATATGGTGAGATTTCAGAAAAGTGCCCGGCATCAATTTTAAGAAACAAGAAAAACGCTATTATGTACTGCGATAAGGATGCGGCAAGCCTATTAGATAAATAATTGTCGGAGGAAATTTGAGATGATTACCAAAATCAAAAATGGAATTGTAATTTCAAACGGTAAAAGAATAGATGCCGACGTTTATTTTGAAGACGGGAAAATTACTGCCGTAACAAAAGATGCTTTGCCTTTTGATAAAGAAATAGACGCCGCCGGAAAGTTTGTTTCATCGGGTTGCATTGATATTCACACCCACGGTTCTGCCGGTTTTGACTTTTTAGACGGAACAGAAGAAGCATATTTTGAAGCGGCAAAGTTTCAGGCACGTCATGGTGCAACCACAATCCTTCCCACCATCACATCAGGTTCAAAGGCCGATATGAAGGAATCGGTGGAGGCATTTTTGAAAATAAAGGATAAGCCCCACGATGGTGCAGATATGGTGGGACTCCACATGGAAGGCCCGTATTTTTCACCGGCACAAAGCGGTGCTCAGGACCCGGCTCATATAAGAGCCTTTGACAAGAGCGAATATGAGGAGCTGGTAGACACCGGTGCAATTTTAAGATGGTCGGGTGCGCCCGAGATAGACGGGGCAAAGGAATTTGCGGAGTACCTTACAAAAAAAGGAGTTTTGGCAAGTATCGGGCATAGTGATGCTGAGTGTGAACTAACACGGGAGATGATGAAATATGGCTTTACTCACGTGACACACCTTTATTCCTGCACAAGTACAGTCTATAGAAAAAATGCCTATAGATATGCAGGAATCGTCGAGGCGGCTTACTTAGAAGACGGCATGACCGTTGAGATTATATGCGATGGAAAGCATCTTCCCAAATCCCTTTTGCAGCTTGTATATAAACTAAAGGGCAAGGAAAAAACCGCCCTTATCACCGACTCTATCCGTGCCGCAGGCATGCCTGAGGGCGAGAGTATCATCGGCAGTGTCGAAAACGGCATGAAGATTTTAATAGAGGACGGAGTTGCAAAGCTTCCCGACAGATCCGCATTCGCCGGAAGTGTTGCCACATGCGATTGTGTTTTAAGAACTGCAGTAAAGCTTGCCGAGATTCCGATAGAGGACGCGGTTTATATGGCATCAAAAACACCTGCAAAAATTATGAACTTAGAGAATAAGGGTGACATTTTACCTGGACTTGATGCCGACATTATAATTTTCGATGACGATATAAACATAGAAAAAACCATTGTAAAAGGAAGAACAGTATTTTCAAAATGAGTGATAAAAGATCCCAATTCCGTGAACTTGAAAACGATATAGTGGTATTTCACAATAAAAACGAAATACCCTATATTTCTGTGCCTCATCTTCACTCCCAGTATGAAATTTACTATAACATCAGGGGTGCTAAGGGGTTTATGGTAAACAGCGAATTTTACCGGTGCGGCGAGCGGGATCTTATTATTATCCCCAAAATCCAGACCCACAAAGCAATTGTTAAAAAGAATGTGGAATATGAGCGATGCATCATAAATGTCGATGACCGGATTCTTGATATGATCGAGAAGATGAGCGATGAAAAGGGCGGACTTTTGTGGATAAGAAACAGCGGAGATAACCCGAAAACAGTTAACCTTTCAGAAGAACAACATATTGAATATATGAGCTTGATAGCTGAATATAACCACGAAAAAGAAAGAGGCGAAAATATTTCGGCACTAGCGGTTTTTATGCATATTCTGTCCTTTTTAAAGGCTTGCTTTGAAAATCCCAAAAGAACGGAATATTTAGATACCGAAACCCTCACCTATGCTGACAAGGTAATGGGTGAAATCGAAAGGGATTTTAAGACTATATCAGTGTCTGAGGCGGCAAGGCGAGTATTTATCGACAAAGACTACGCCAACCGTTTATTCAAAGAAGAAACGGGCATGAACATAAAAACCTATCTTACAATGCGGCGAATTGCTGAATCAAAAAAGTACCTCTTTTTAGGCATGAGCATAAAAGAAGCAGGCACACTTTCGGGTTTTTACGATTACTCCAATTATCTTAGAATTTTTAAGAAATACGAGGGCTATTCCCCGAAGGAACTTCAAGAACTAACAAAACCAATCTGATAAAAAGGAGAAGAAACTATGAAAATTCATTTGGTATTGCCATACCCTGACGTATCACGAAAGATGCACGTCTGGGCAACTGAAGAAAGAACCATAAATTTCAGAAAAGAGTTTGACAGAGCTACAAGATGTACTGTCTGCTATGCCGGAGTTGAACTTTATGATTATTTAAAGAAAATGGGTGCAGACGTTACATATTCTGATATAATTGACGAAAAATCATTTAACATTATTATGGCTCCTGCCGGAAACACCAAGGAAGAAATTTTCTGGCTGGAACCGGTGGAAAACGGCATTAAAATCATATCAGAAGGAAGAGTTGGAATACTCTATGGTGCATACGAAATACTCCGCTTGCAAGGGGTCAGATGGCTAAACCCTGACCACGATATCCTACCTAAAGAGCCGATAACACACCTCAATTTGCCTGCAGAAAAGACCGAATATATATCGGATATGTCACTTGGAAGAGGCTTTGAGTTTGAAGGCCTTTTAAAGGAATCCACAAAGCTTTGGAAATGGATGGTGAGAAACCGCCTGAACCTTGCCGGTGCCAGAGCAAACTCGATTGCATTTCAGAAAAAACTTGGCATGAAACTAAAACTCGGCGGTCATATTTTTGAAGCCATTTTAGACCCCGATATCATTACCGAAACAGGTAAGACTTTGTGGGAAGAGCATAATGATTGGTATGGCTTTGACCCCAAAAAGGAAAGAACAAAGGAGAATGCGTTATCTACTCAGTTTTGTGTATCTTCCGAGAGTCTTATAAAACATCTGGCTGATGGACTTATATACCGCTTAAACCATGAATGGTACGACGCGGATATTGCCGATTTGTGGATTTTCGATACATGGGGTAGTTCTTGTCACTGTGAAAAATGTCAGAAACTTGGCAACGGTTCGGATAGAACCCTGCACTTTGCAGCAGAGCTTAGAAAACATATAAAGAATGCCATAAAAGAAGGCAGACTCGACCACGATGTCTTCTTAGGATTAAATGCCTATGAGGGTACCGCCAATATTGAACCACCGGAAAACCCTATCCCTGAAATCTTTAAAGAGGGCGGAGATATTATCGCATTTGCTCCGATTTTAAGGTGCTACAAGCACACAATGTTAGAGGGCGGATGCGAAAAGAACGACGAATACAAGGGGTATATAGAAAATTGGCCTGAGGTTAATATGTCTATAAACGAATACTATAACGTTTCTAAGTTTGAAGACCTACCACTTACCTTTATGGGAAGCATGAAGAAGGATTTTCAATTTTACCATAAAAACGGTGTAAGAAGTATGACATATATGCATCTGCCGTTGGTTGAGTGGGGTATGAGAAACCTGACTCAGGTTATGTTTGCAGAACTTTGCCGCGATGTTAATGCGGATGTTGAGGGGATAATCAAAGATTATTTTGTCGACAGATATGAAAATCAGGCTGATTTGGCGAAAGAGGCATATGATTTATGTGAAAAGGCGTCGGTTTACGCATCAAGCTGGAGATGTTGGGACAATGTTTGTGCTCTTTCGGTTTTAAGAAACTGGAACGGCAAAAAGCCGGAGGTTGAATTCCAGCAGGAAGTACATTTTGAAGGAAAAGTTTTAGAAATCGGCGAAGAGACAATAAAACTCTATGACGAGGCTTTTGAAATCATGAAAAAGGCAAGACGCGAGCGTGAGCTTGATGCACTAAAGTATATCCCTGAAAAGTTCATAATCCCGGTAAACCCTGGTCAGATGCGATTTGCTAAAAAAGACCAGATTGTTACCCACATAGACGAGGATATCAGAATCTTTGGCTATGGAAGAGACGTTATGAAACTTACAGTTTTATTTATTAAATATTATAACGCACTTTTCGAAGGTAAGGATTCAGACGGTTTGTGGACCCAAATCCAGGAGGTTTCTGAGGATTTGGCAGGAAGATATATGCCGATGAATTATGTAAACTCAGAGGACAATATTGAGCTTGAATGTAAGGATATGTTTGAGCGTTCACAACTTCGCGAGCTTTACTATAGATGCCTGAAAGTAAGAGAAGGAAAATAAGATAAAACCCCCGTGAGGCTTTAGCCTTACGGGGGTTTTAAAAGGGCTGTAACTTTTTACAGCCCTTTTTATATGTTGTCTTCACCCTCTTCAATGCACTTTTCTTCCATTTCACATTGAATTTTCTTTAATTCTTCAATTATATCTGTCACCTTATTAAAAAGTTCAAAATATAATTCTTTATAGTCTGCCATACTCTTTACCTCCCTCCAATTAAAAAAGTGTGTACAACCGAAGTTATACACACCAAAAACGCAAACCCCGATTGTAGTCACACAAACTAATCGAAGCAAGATTTGTAATCATGCGTAGAATAAGTTGGGATTTGCATTTTTAACAAATCGTTCTTATTCTACGCAAAATAAAACGTATCTATACAAAAATACATCTTCTCCGACTATTTAGTTTATGTGACTATAGTATAGTTTATCATAAATTCCGAAAAATATCAAGATATTTTAAAAACTAAAAAGCAGAAACTTTCGTTTCTGCTTTTTAGTTTACACCAATTCCTCAGGGAAAATAAACTCATATCCGTTTCTTGAAAGTATCTCGGCCGCCTTTAAAAATTTCTCGGCGTACTCGGGCTGATAATTAAAATAGTCCTCATAAAAATACTGCTCATGTCCGCCGGTGCTGACATATTCATCATTTACAAGAGGTGCATAAACATCCTCTAACTCCGAAAGGTTATAAAGATTTAATGTCGGGCCGTTGCTGAGATTTTTATAATACATTCCGATTTCTTTATCCAAAAATACCCGAGTATCATTATAACCCGACTCTTCTTTTTTCATGTCCATATGGTTATATCCGCAAATCGAGTGGTCTATTGCCACATCCCGGGTACCCTTATGCCAGAACCTAGTTTCGGGTTGCTTATTATGTAAATACCTTGCGGCATGACCATAAGGCAGGAAGGATAAATCACCTTTTGTATCGACGGTCTCGCCGCAGGTTGCGTGGATAAATTTGATACCACTATCGAAAAGTGCCTTCATTCCGGCTTTACTCATAGTATTCCAATGAGGAACAACTCCAAGGGCAAGCGAGTTTTTGCCGGCAAATCTCTCTACCTCTTGTCTTAACTCATCAATGTCCTTTTTAACGTCTTCATACCTTGCATTAACGTAAGGATAGTCCGGAAACTCCTGCTTTGAGTGGAATCCGAACTTTAGCCAATCGGATGTTTCCTCCCACTCAGGCTTATAGCAGTCGGGCATATCTTTTAGTGAAAATTCGGTGCTTGAATAGAAGAAATCAGATCTGAAAAATACATTTAGCTGAACCCTTGCCCCGAACTTATCGTGGGCCTCTTTTAGCATCTTCATATAAGCGTTATCGTATATGGATTTTGGTCGATTCAGAGCAATATCCCGAAACACCCACAACACATCATCTACATATAAAAAACATTTCTTCATGATTTTGTCTCCTTTTTACAGCACAAAACCCCCGCATAATGCGGGGATTTTTATATTATAGCTTTGATATTTCGTCGATTAGAATTGTCCTTAGAGTTTGTGGGTCACAGTTACCCTTTAACTCCTTCATACATCTTCCAAAAAGTGACATTAGTGCCTTTTCTTTTCCGCCCTTATAGTCTGCAACTGCCTTTTGATCCGATGCTAAAACTTCCTTTACCACCTTATTTACAAGGTCGGTATCGTTGGAGATAATAAGGTTATTTTCTTCTGCATACTTCTTCGGGTCGATTGACTTATCGTCAAACATAGCCGCTAAAATCTTCTTGGCATTACCACGGTTAACAGTTCCCGCCAATACCATTAAGATAAGTTCACCCAAAGCCTTGCCGTCTAAGTCAAGCATATCATAGGTCATTTGCTTTGTATTTAAAAGTCTCATGATTTCAGAAGTAATCCAGTTTGCCGCCTCTTTTGCGTTTTTAGAAACTGCATACGCTTCTTCAAAACATTCGCAAAGGGCAATACTCTGAGTCAAACGTTCTGCGTCATATTCGCTTAGTCCCAACTCATTTACATACTTTTCGTATTTTACTTCAGGGAACTCAGGAAGGGATGCTTTGATTGAATCAAACCATTCATCGTCGATAACTACCGGCATAACGTTAGGGTCCGGGAAATAGCGATAGTCACCTGCAGTTTCCTTGGTTCTCATAGCAAAACTCTTACCCTTGATATCGTCCCAACGTCTTGTTTCCTGAACCAAAACCTCAGTTCCGTTTTCGATA
Organism: Clostridia bacterium; assembly: GCA_045603125.1. GTDB lineage: Bacteria > Bacillota > Clostridia > UBA1381 > UBA1381 > CAKSFT01. Next base: position 10,146 of record JAZULN010000019.1, read on the forward strand.
GCATCAATGTGACGTGCTGTTTCATATTCTATAGCACGCTTAATTGCCTCGATAGAGTTCATGTTCTTCATTTCGGTACGAACGCCTAATTTATCGCTACCTTCCGGGCGAACCGACAGGTTAACGTCACAACGCATTGTGCCGTGAGCCATTTCACATTCTGCAACCTTAGCATAGCGAAGAAGATTTTTTAGTCTTTCAAGATATGCCTCAACCTCTTCTGCACTGGATAAATCCGGTTGGCTTACTATCTCAATTAGCGGCACACTTGTACGGTTAAAGTCGACATGGGTTGTATCTTCCCTGATATCGTGTACAAGCTTACCTGCGTCTTCTTCCATATGAATCTGCTTAATTCTTACATTCTTCTTACCCTTAGATGTTTCAATCTCAACCAGGCCGTTTACTGCAACAGGTGAGAACCACTGTGTTGTCTGGTAAGCTGCAGGTAGATCTGGGTAATAGTAACTCTTTTTATCAAAGGTTGTAACACGGTTGATGTCGCAATTTAACATCAATCCTGCCTTCATACCATAGTCTACAACCCTCTTATTTACAACCGGTAACATCCCGGGCATGCCCGAGCAGGCAGGACATACATGGTCGTTTGGTTCTGCACCAAATGATTTTGCCGAGCATGAGCAGAAAATCTTTGATTTTGTTGCAAGCTCAACATGGACTTCAAGCCCGATGACTGTTTCGTAGTTCATACTTATGCCCTCCCCTTTTCGTAGATTTTTACAATTTCAAAAAGCGTGCTCTCTGAAAATGCCTTACCGATAAACTGAACACCACCGGCAACAACTGCAGGTAATCCTGTGATTGATGCAGGTGCTGTGTATAAGTTTTCTTCAAATGATGCATTTTTATCCGCCAAATCACTTTCGCTATACTCGATTTTTGAGCAAGCAGGAAGTAACACCGCATCGAAATCTTCAAATATCTTATCGAAGGTTTCCTTAATAACACGTCTTACCCTCAAGGCTTTATCGTAAACCTTAAAGTAATTATCGGTTGATAAGGTTTCTGAGCCAAATATTATGGCAGTCTTTAAAAGCGGACCGAATGCCTCGGTGCGGGTATTTGTATACATTTCGTCGATGTTTGTAAAGTCGTTCGATCTATAGCCGTATTTTACACCGTCATATCTTGAAACGTTATTACAAAGCTCTGCACACATTAGAATATTCCATGCGATTTTGGATTTTTTAATGATTTCATCATCAATTTCTATTACTTCAACGCCGTTTGCCTTTAAAAGCTCAACATATGATGTGATTTTTTCTCTAACCTTTTCATCAACACCGTCTAAAAATGCCTTCAAAACTGCAATCTTTTTCGGGCTTTTCTTGTCATTTTTCCAACTTGTACATTCAGCTTCTGAAAGACTTGTGCCGTCTTTATCGTCGTGGCCTGAGATTACGCCCAAAATCTCCTCGCAGTTTGCCGAATTTTCAGCTATAATGCTTACAGTTTCGCCCGAGCATGCAACAGGGATTGTGCCGTAGCGTGATACTGTACCATAGGTCGGCTTTATTGATACCTTATCGTTTTGAGCAGCAACTCGGCGAATGTATCCGTTTACATCAAGACCAAGTGTGGCAAAGTTATCTGACACTGCATCTTTTAAGGATTTTAAACCTTTATCGCACTCATTTGCCGTCTCTCCCAAAAGGTCGATTGCAAACTCGCCGACCTTTGTTTTTTCTGCTACCTCATATCCTTCTTTATAAAGACGCTCTAAAACCTCGGCATCAAATAGGCTCATATACCCCTCTAACATCTTTGAACCGGCGGTGGTCGGAGCATCTTTAGTTAAAATCATGTTATCTAGCGCTATCTTTGACATTTCTTTTCACCCCCGACTATTCCATAACCTTCGGCACGCACCAGTAACCCTCATCAGTATCTACTGCTCCTTTTTGAAGGTCTTCACGTTCAAATTGCTTTTTTACCTCATCTTCACGCACAACCGTCATAATTGGCATAACGTGTACCATTCTCTCAACGTCTTCTGTTTTAATTTCGGAAAGACTCGAAAGATCATTATCTCTTTTTTCAAAGAAGGAAATAACATAATCCTTCTCCTCTTCGGTAAGCTTTAGTTGATTGAGCATCTCAAGCTTTCTAAGACATTCTCTATCCATTAAAATCAACTCCATCTAATAAATTTTAGTCTCTTACTTTAATGTGTACTTCTCTTAATTGCTGTTCTGTTACATTTCCCGGAGCGCCCATCATCAAATCCTGAGCGTTACCGTTTAATGGGAATGCAATAACATCTCTTATAGTATCTTCTCCGGCAATTAACATAATCATACGGTCAACGCCCGGTGCCATGCCGGCATGAGGCGGTGCACCAAATGCAAATGCTGTATATAAAGCACCGAATTTTTCTTTCAGGTCTTCCTCTCCGTAGCCTGCAATTTCAAATGCTTTTCTCATAATATCAGGGTTATGGTTACGAACGGCCCCCGATGATAATTCCACACCGTTACATACGATATCATACTGATATGCAAAGATATCAAGCGGATTTTTATTTAGTAGTGCGTCCATTCCGCCCTGTGGCATTGAGAATGGGTTATGAGTAAAGTCAATCTGCTTTGTTTCTTCATTTAATTCATACATCGGGAAGTCAACGATAAAACAGAACTCAAACTTATCGTCTTTAATTAAGCCAAGCTCGTTTGCAATCCAGGTTCTCATCTCACCTGCCAAGCGGTTTATAACATTTTCTGCATCACTTATGAAGAATAGGGACTCGCCGTCTTTTATTCCTACAAGCTTAGTTAATGCTTCCTTTTGCTCGTCTGTTAAGAACTTGGCAATCGGGCCTTTATATTCTCCGTCTTCCAAGGTGATATAGCCGATACCGAACTTCATACCAATGCTTCTTGAATAGGTGTCGATTGCCTTTTCAAATGCTTTCTTACCGTCGCCGTTTAAGTAGTTGGCAACAATACCCCTTACAAGCTTATTCTTAAATGGCACAGTTCTGCCGTTTATAGTCAAAAACTCGTTTTCTGCAAAGAATGGTGTCAGGTCGTGGATTAGTAGTGGATTTCTTAAATCCGGCTTATCTGTACCATACTTTAGCATTGCCTCAGCATATGGGATTCTCTTAAACGGAGGTTTTGAAACCTCTTTGTCTGAGAACTTCTTAAATGTGTTATATACAACAGTTTCTGCAACTTCAAAAACGTCTTCCTGAGTTGCAAATGACATTTCAAAGTCTAACTGATAAAATTCACCGGGTGAGCGATCCTGACGTGCGTCTTCGTCACGGAAGCACGGTGCAATCTGGAAGTATCTGTCAAATCCCGACGCCATCAATAACTGCTTAAACTGTTGTGGTGCTTGTGGAAGTGCATAGAACTTTCCCTTGTGCTTTCTGCTTGGAACTAAATAGTCTCTTGCACCCTCAGGAGATGATGCTGTTAAAATCGGGGTCTGGATTTCTAAAAATCCAAGCTCTTCCATTTGACTTCTTAAATAACTTAAAATCTTCGAACGAAGAACGATGTTATCATGAATTTTTCTATTTCTTAAGTCAAGATATCTATACTTTAATCTTACATCCTCACGTGTTTGGTGTGATGTTTCGATTTCAAAAGGAAGGTTATTCTGGCAAGGTCCTAAAACTTCAACCTTATCCGCTTTAACCTCAATTTCACCTGTTGCAATCTTCGGGTTTACAGTTTCAGGGTCTCTTTTTGTAACTGTACCCTCAATTAAAATAACAGTCTCCTTTGAAATTTTAGAAATCACGCTGTCGTCAGAGAAAACTATTTGTGTTGTGCCGTAGTGGTCTCTTAAATCCACAAATAATACCCCGCCGTGGTCACGGACAGTTTCAATCCATCCGGTTAATGTTACATTTTGCCCGATATGTTCCAGGTTCAGTTCATTGCAAGTATGTGTTCTTAGCATATTCGCTACCTCCTAAAATAATTTACTATTTATATTATTATAAACTTTTTTTATAATAAAATTTCACATTAAAATAAAAAACCCTTCATCCCATAAACCATGGGACGAAAGGTTGCTTCCGCGTTACCACCCAAATTGACCTCATATAATATAAGGCCCACTCAATTATCATCATTACGTGATGAACGTGCGGTTCTAATCACCTTTTAGGCTTTCTTCCGCAGGCTCCGGAGTGTTCTTCCCGAAAGGCCTCGTTACCGAATTCCCAGCATCATCGGCTCTCTTAAAAACTCTAACCTTTAGTACTCTCTCCATCATAGCTTTTCATAATTTTATCACACCTTTTTTTAAAAGTCAATAGTTTTTTATTGGTTTTTATCCAATAAAATATCTTAAAAATGAAACTCATGGTTAATTTTTTCTTCCACTAAAAACTTAATTAACTTATTTTTCGAAAAACCCAAAGCCACGCCCACCATTGCCTTTACATAAACCATCTCGGAGGTCATGCCCCAAACCGATACTGCACCATTATTTATAGCATCGGCGGTAGTTTCATAGCATGGTTTTTGTGTCCCTGCATCATACTGGCAAGGTGTTAAAAATAAAGGGATTTCTCCCGAAAAACATTCCTTTAGCGAAAAAACCGAATAGGGGTCAGATTCGCCTTCCCCAACCGACAGGGTTTCTGAATGAAATGTGCCGTGACATACCGCTTTTATTTCCTCTAAACTGATACGGCTATAGTCAAGTCCCACATACGGCTCAATTTTTAAAACTTCGTTTTCAAATTCCTCTATCTTTTCAAAAAGCCTTCCGGAACTTTGCCACCCTACCCCGTCATAAGTTGGTTTTTCCGCATCAACACCATACTCATCAAGGCTATGAAAATCATTTGAAAGGTTTGGGCATTGGGTCAGGTGCGACCCCAGATGAATCAGCATATCGCCGTTTTTATTTCGATAAGGGACATATAAATTCGGCTTTATCCCCTTCATTATTAGCTCCACTGCCACCCTGAAATTGGCGTTTCCGTTCGCCTCATCCTCGGTCAGTGGCAGACCGCTGGAAACCATAAAGACAGGGACACATAATCCCGCTAAAACCAAGGATAACATCGCTGAAGTATAGGCAAGGGTGTCGGTACCGTGAAGAATTATCACTCCACGATAGCTCTCCATATCATATTCCCTCAATTTTTTTATTAACTCGCCCCAATGCTTTGGGGTCATATTCTCGCTTAAGATACTCATTGGGAATTTGTCTACAAATTCTGTACCCGAAAACTCCGACCCGCTATTTTTAAAAATCTCTTTAATTAAATAATCCGCCTTTTTGGTATCAGGGCTTTTTTCACCCACGCTATCGGCAAATGAGCAGATAGTTCCGCCGGTCAAAACAAGAAGTATTTTATCTTTCATGGGTTTTCCCCCTTTTTTATAGTATCTTCTTAAATTATAATACCTATACTATAAAAAGTCAATTAAAATAACGGGTTATCCAAAATCATGGCAACCACCTGTTTTGATTTTATAATCATTTAACAGTGAAACTATTTCGTCCACCTTCATAAAATCGTCTAGCTCATCATCTTTTATAATTTCCTGAACTTCCGCCAAAACTTCTATTGCCACAGAATTTGCTATTTCGCTGGCATCGATATCAAAAAAGTCGTCTATGTGATCATTTATAAAATCCGATATGAATACCTTTAATAATTCTGTTTTTATTCTCATGTTTATCTCTCCTTTTTAAACTTTTTCATAAAAAATGCACCACCCTTATTTCAGAGCGATGCACTAAAAACGCACTACTCTGACTTAAGGTTGCTACACTCATAGACTATCTGTATATAATACCATGAAGTCTGTCAGAGAGTACGCTTTTAACATAGCGTACCTTCAAGGTACTAATAATATACAGATAGACATATTCTTCCATTTTTAATTATGAGTGTAGCATATAGATTATATCATAACTTGAAAATCTTTTCAATAGTTTTTTGAAATAAGAAAAACATCTTTTTATGGTATCAAACGATACCATTTAGGACATCATAATAATACCATATGGTAACATTAAAGTCAAGAGGTGATTCTAATGTTTATAAAAAGACTACACGATTTAAGAATAGATAACGATTTAACTCAGGCACAGGTTGCCGATTATCTTATGTGTAATCGTCAGGTATATGCAAGGTACGAAAGAGGCTTAAGAGAAATCCCCGTTTCAATGCTGATTTCACTTGCTGATTTTTATAAAACTTCGGTCGATTATATTTTAGGCAGAACCGACAACCCAAAAGAGATAAAATAGGGACAGTATAAAGTGGTGATATTATGAAACAACGAACTAATACAAACAGAAAAAATCTGATTGGTGAAAGATTAAAGAATTTACGTGCTATAAAAAATCTTTCTCAACGGGATTTGGCAAGAGAATTGCAACTCATTGGAATTGATATGGATAAAAATGTTATAACAAGAATTGAAACAAATAAAAGGTATGTTGCCGATTTTGAACTGCAAGCCCTGAAAGAAATTTTTAATGTTAGTTATGACTATTTGATTGACGGCAAAGAATAATTTTGGAGGACATAATATGGCATATTATCCACGTTTGAAGGATTTGCGTGAGGACAAGGATTTAACTCAATCAGAGGTCGCTGAATTTTTATTAATTACCCAGCAACAATACTCTCTATACGAAAGAGGATATAGGGACATCCCTTCCGATTGTTTGATTGCCTTGGCAACCTTTTATAAAACTTCGGTTGACTATATTTTAGGCAGAACCGATAACCCAAAAGAAATAAAATAGAAAAACTCACACCAAAAGGTGTGAGTTTTTACCTTACTTCTTCCTTTTTCACTGTTACCTATCACTTTCCAAAAATCCGTACACAATCAGAGGTTATGGAATAGTGGAGAGTGAATATGTAATGAGTAAAATCCGCACACTGACGTGTACGGATTTTTGTACGAGCGTGACGGTTTTACTGTCACCGCTATTTTTACCAGTATTTATGCGGCTTCGAAAGGTTTTACCCTTATCAGTACCAAAGCATAATTTATGTCTTTTTGTTTGTTTTATTGTATCATATTTTTAATTCTTTTACAAGTCTTTTTATATAATTTTATTGTTTTACATATTGACGGTATAGACATAATCTCCCGAGCAGATTCGCATTTCATTTTTGGATACGATTTCAATTCTGTCAAACAGCAGTCTGATAGAATCATCTTCGAGTCTGTCAATTTCTTCAGGCATCTCATCGATTGTTTTGAAGATTGTTTTCAGTTTTTCGTGGTCGGCTGATTCTATCTGTCTCCGTTTTTCGTATGCATCATTTTCGTGACGGAGCCGCAGTTGCTCGTCACGGATTTCCGAGAATATTTTGTCCATTTCCTCGATGCTGATTTCGCCGTCTAAGTTTTTGGTGAGTGTTTGACTTAATCTTTCGTTAAGCTCGTTCATTCTCGCTGTGTTTTCGTTCATCTTATTCTGCATATTGTCACCCATAACTTCTGCGATAGCTCCTTTTAATATTTCCTTTGCATATACCACATCTATTATCATAGAGTTTGCAGCCTCGGTTACTGCGGAGATTAGGAATTCTTCCTTTATACTAGGGGAGTGCTTACACCTTTTCGTGCCGTGTTCAAGCCTGCTCATACATCTCCAGACATATTCCTTTTGCTTATCTCTTGTTACCCACATTGTTCGGCGATACTTGGTTCCGCATTCTCCGCAGACTATCATATTGTTGAAGGGGTATTTGCCACTGTATTTTCCGTAGTCATCCTTACTCTCGTTTCTTTTTATGCAACTTCTTCGGCTGAGTTCAATCTGTACTGCATCGAACACTTCACGGTCTATGATTGCAATGTGGTGATCTTTTATATAGAATTTTGGCAGTTCTCCTGTATTTTTCCTTGTCTTTTTGCTGATGGGATCGACTACATATGTTTTTTGTGTCAGTACATCTCCTGCATATTTTTCGTTTACAAGAATTCTTTTCACGGCTTCAGTTTTCCATACAGGTTTTCCCGATGGGGAGGGTATTTTTTCTTCTATAAGGGAGTCTGCAATTTCTCTCATACTGAGTCCTCTTTGGAATCTTGTAAATATGACTTTTACTGCGGCTGCCTGTTCGGGGACTATGTATATGTTTTTTTCACCGTCCTGTCCGTATCCATATACTCGGTTGAAGTTAAAGCAAGCTTGTCCCTGACTGTATCTGGAGCGTTTACCCATTTTCACATTCAGACTCTGGCTTTCGCTTTCTTGTTGGGCAAAGGTACTGTACATTGACAGAAGAAATTCGCTTGACACTTCAAGGGTGTTGAGGTTTTCTTTTTCAAATATTATGCCAATTCCCATGAGCTTTAGCTTTCTTGCATATTCCAAGGTTACTGCTGTATTTCTTGAGAATCGAGATATTGATTTTGTGATTATTAAATCAATTTTGCCTTGTTTGCACATTTTCATCATCCTGCGGAACGCCGGTCTTTTTTCAGCAGAGGTTCCTGTAATACCGTCGTCACCGAATATCTCTACTAAATCCCATTCATCCTTAGCTTCAATCATTGATGTGTAATGCTCAACCTGATTTTCGAAGCTATCATGCTGTTCTTCTTCAGCGGTACTAACTCGGCAATATGCTCCAACATTCAATTTCTTTCTTCCCATTTTTGGTTCATACATTTTTTTAGTTGCCGGAATTAATGTAACATTAGGTGCTGACATTTTCATCCCTCTCTTTCTAAAATTTTATCGTTTATCAGTTTTATCTTTAAGCCATTTTCTCCGCCTATATAGAATTTTGATATTATTTTCTCCATCAGCGGAAGAGGGGCTTTTTCACTTATTCCGTACTTGCAAAGCTCCTGCTTAATTTTTTCGGTAACCTTGCTCATATCGGTTTTGGTATAGCTTTTGAATTTTAGTTTTGCAAGTCTGTATATATCCTTTAGGATTTCATCCTTTTCGGTGTTGTCATTTATGGTCTTGATATATATTTCATTGGTAAGCTCATCAATATTTTCATCATTTCGGCTTTGATTTTTAACCTCTACATCTGCAAGTTCGATATTATCTATAAGGCGGTTTATAATTCCATTTATATATTCATACAAGGTTTCTTCGTGAATTGATTTCGCCGGGCATATCGGATTTGAGCATTTGTAGGCTGTATATGCACCTTTGTCATGACCTTGCCTTTGTCTTTTGATAGGAAATCCGCATTCAGGGCACTGGGCGTGAGTTCGTATGAATTTGTCATATTCCATCTTATCGCTGTCTGCCTTTATATTTTTAGAGAGCCTTATACGGTTTGCTTTGTGATACTGCTTTTCATCTATGATTGGCGGATATTCATCTGTGCCTGTATATTTTTTATTTTCTATCATCCGCTTAACCATATTTTTATTCCATTTTGCAGAATCCTTGTTATAGCAGATCCCTGACATTTCAAATCTGTCAGCTATCATCTTGTAGGATTTGCCTGCTATGTATAATTCAAAGGCAGATTTCACAAGCAATGCCTCTTGATTTACAATAACGATTTCGGCATTTTGTATTTCATAGCCGAATGGTATGTATCTGTTAGCCATTTTTAAGGCACCTCCTGTTTTTCAATTTCAAGCTCAATTCCGTTCTTCAGTACGAAGGAGATTTCATTATCTGTTATGTATAATTTTTGTATGTATCTTTTGAAACCTTCGGTATCGAAGGTGCAGATGGAGTCGCTCTTTTCAAGCTCTTTTACAAGTCCTCTTGTATCGGCAACTATTTTACTGTAGCGATTCTCATGTAGGATTTTATTCTTCCTTGCCTTTAGTTCCATCATTCTGCGGTCGCATTCATTTAATTCCTGCATATAGAATGACGGATCGGCAAGGTTGTTATCCTTGAGTCTTTTTATCATCATAACCCTTTCGGATACCTGTGCTATCTGTATGTTGAGTTCAGATATGGCATCCTTTTCAGACTGATTGTTTTTCATAGCCTCAACCTGATTGATAAAGGGGATGAGGATATGTTTATAATTTGCTTTCAGTCTGTTGTACATAAGGATGTATGCCTTTTTGATAAGCTCTTCGGTTATAGGCTGGGCGTTGCACTTTTCTATACTTACATCGTGAGTTCTGCAGGTCCACACTCCGTCACCCTTATGCTTGTATGGTGTACCGCAATTCTTGCAGTATATCATTCTTGTAAATATTCCGGCATCTCCATAAGTTGTGTGAGTAAACTTTTTCTGCCTTTTTTCAAAGAGAGTGTTTGCCATATCGAAAACCTCGGCGGATACTATTGGCTCATTTGCATTATGCAGATAATACATATCAAGCTCGCCTGTGTTTTTAACCTTTTTATACGGGAATCCGTCTGTGTATGACTTTTGCAGAAGTGCATCGCCCTTGTATCTTACATTACCTATGATGTAGCTGATAGCAGAGGGTGCCCATTTTTCCTTACCGTTTTTATTCGGTATTTTTAATTCTGTAAGCAGTTTTGCAATTTCGGTTGTACCTTTTCCTGCAATATATTCTGTGAATATTTTTCTTACTACCTCGGCTTGCTTTTCGTTGATGACAAGCTTTTTATCCTTGTAGGTGAAGCCGTAGGGTGCATTTACCTGAATGTATGTGCCGTTTCGCATTTTGTTTCTTGTGCCGATTTTAACATTCAGCGATATGGACTGCGATTCTTCCTGTGCAAGTGCAGAACCAACTTTTATTGCGGCTGCATCTGTCGGAGTAGCGGTGTTTAGTCCGCCATCCTCGAATTTTACCGCCACACCAAGCTTGTTAAGCTTTTCTACGGCTCTTATGCAGTCAACGGTGTTTCTTACGAATCTCGATATGGATTTTACAACGATAAGGTCGAGCTTGCCGTCCTCTGCATCCTGAATCATACGGTTGAAGTCATCACGCTTGTCCTGTCTTGTTCCTGTGATGCCTTCATCTGCATATATATCTACAAATTCCCATTCTGGATTGGATGCGATATATTTTGTGTAGTACCTGACCTGATTGTGGAAGGAGTCTTCCTGCTCAAGAGAGTTTGAACTCACTCTGGCATAGGCACCGACACGAAGTCTTTGTTTTTCGGTTTTTCTTAAATCGCTTTGTATTACAATTACATCTGCCATAGCTTTGACTCCTTTCCTGAATTTTTCAACACAAACAATACCATAGAAGGTTTAATATATCCAGACAAATATTACACAAAAGCACCGGGCATTACGCTGAATTTTCATATACAGGTTTGTTGATTCCGCCGCAAGCTTTTTCAAGCAAGATTTCATGCTCATCCTTGGTGATAAGCTTTAAGTTTACGAGATGCAGAAGCATCCTTTCGGTCATTACTCTTTCAATTTTGTCGTTTGTCTTTTTCATAATCAATTCCTCGCTTTTATTTTTAAATATCTTCTCACTCTTATATACAGCAGACTTTTTATGCGATTTTGAAACCAGAATCTAAAAAATTTATCCCCTCACTAATATATAAGGCTGACTTTTTGCACGATTTGGAAACCACAATTTTAAAATTCCTTTCACCTATTGCATTTTGAACTTCCATTTTTAACCCCTCTTATCAAAAAAGTTGTAAAAATTTTAATTTGACCTCTTACTAATCAGCAGAAAAATCAGCAATTTCTAAACCCCTTTGTATGAAAAAATTCCTTTTCACTCTTATATAAGGAGCAATTTTTTGGGATTTCACCAAAAAATTTTTTTCATTTTTAAAAGTCCTCTCATAAGTAAGCACAAAAATCGGTAAAAACTAAACCCCCTGAGTGAAATTTTTTTGCTTTTAATAAAAACTCCCTTCACCCAATGCGAAAAATAAGCCATTTTTCAACCCCTTTTGGCGAAACTTTATTAAAAATATTCTTTCTCACTCTTATATACAGCTGAATTTTTATGTGATTTTGAAACCGGGATTTCAAAAAAATTCCCCTTCACTCTTATATAAGGCTGACTTTTTTTAATTTTCACAACCAAAATTTTTCAAAGTTCCTTCATAAGTTAGGACAAAAATCGGCGAAAACTTAACCCCCTGAACGAAAAAAATTTGCCTTTAATAAAAACTCCCTTCACCCAATGCGAAAAATAAGCCATTTTTCAACCCCCCCATTGGCGAAACTTTTTTATACCTCTTCACCTAATCGTAAAAAAATGTTGTTTTCTACAGGCTTTTTTTTAAAATGCTTTTGGAGTTATCTTTGCGTGCCTAACTTTTATTTTCTAAAATCATTATATTTGCGAATTGACATCTTGACAATAGTTTTGTATAATAATTATTGGAGTTATGTAAATTCTCTAATTTTTGCGTATTTTTAGATTCTCCAAAATTGAGGTGTAATTATGGCAGATAAAGAAAAGGATTATTCGGAATATAAAATGGATAATCATGAGCGTTATTACTCGCTGAGAGCAAACAATCAGTATTTGAAATTTAACTATTTTTCCAATCAGGCAAGATTCGATGAAATAAAAAAATCAATACATTTTTTCATTGATAATGGCAGAGAAGATTTTGCTATGCAAGATGAAATGGAAAAGAGCGATTTGCAGCACGGACGTTCCCATGACGATGATTTAACACCGCAGGATATAGCTGATTACGAAGATAGCGATGCGGAGCAGAGGGAGAAGAATGAGCAGTACAGAGAATATTTTCGCAAAAAACACGGTATAGATTTCGATAAAAGCGAATATTTTTGTCAAAGCGAATCTGATGTACCTTTTAATAATATTTTCTGCGGCAGTAAATTTTCAATTAATGTCGGCGAGGGAATTTTAGATTTTATTTATGCCGATTTCAACACTCCATACAAGGAAGAGCAACAGTTTGCTTATGCAATGGAATTTTTGTGGTCCAAATTAAAGGAAGAACATCCTGACGAATATCAAGAAAAGTTAAAAGAGACAAAACAATATGCTGACATTAAAAGTGAGCCTGTAAAGGTTCTCAGCATTGAAGATGAAATATATGACGACTATATAAAATTCAAAATTGCTATGAGCCAGATAGGAGATATAGCATATGCTTCTCTTTATTCTGCAATATGTCCGCCAATATTCAAAATGGAATATCATAAGGGATACTCTACTATGAGGGCGTACTATCTGTATCTGAAAAATCTTCAAAAAGAGTTCTTGGATTTAATAGAGTTTTGCTTTGATGATGAATATTATCCGGAAGTTTTAGGTAAAATGAAGCCTTACGAGCGTTTTTATATATACCGAAGTCTCAATGATATCCCAGTGATATTTGACAGAAGTGAAACTTTTAAGACAACAGCATTCTATACGCACAATGATAATATTCCGGTATGGTTAACAGACAAGGGGTATCTGAAAAGAAGCAGTAGAAAAATAAAAACAACACTGGCGATAATGGAGCTTGCAGAAAAGTTCAATATTACTCCTGAAAAGCTGAAAGAAGAGCTTGTAACCCCAATATATTTAGACACATACTACCATTTTTCTACCGTTGCCCAAATTCTTGAGCTTGAGTTTACAAAAATGCTTGAAATGGATATTAGCTTCCGTAAATGTAAATGGTGTGGTAAGTATTTCATAGTCAAGGGGAACCACGGAACAAAATATTGTGATAGAGTTCCCGAAGGGAAAACACAGTCCTGTCAGAAGCTTGCCGCTCTTGATGAATACAAAAAGAAAAATGCCAATAATGAGGCTAAAAAGGTATATGACAAATACTATAAGCGCTATCACGCAAGAATTGCCACAAGGCAGATTAAGGAGCCTGATTTCAACCAATGGAGATATAAAGCCATTACACTTCGTGACGATTGTAATAACGGCAAAATCTCCCTTCAGGAATATATTGACTGGAATGAGGCATACTTCCCGAACCGAACAAAGAAAAACTAAATACATAGGGTATTGTTTTTGCCAAACGCATTTACAATGCCCTTATTTTTGCATTAAAAAAGCAGGTGGGGTGTAGTTACCCTACCTGCATGAGTTTTGTGCCACACAGAGCTTTTTAAGCCCTTGTACTGCGGTTATATTTGATTCTATTCCATTGTGCCGACCATTTTATTTATATCGCCATCTGAGTCTACTATTATGGTTTTAGTTTTACTTGGTGCTACATAACCGAAACCTTCAATGTATGCTTTATTTTTTTCTTCTATTATTTCATTTCGTATTTTCAGTTCCCCACCTGTGAGGTAGCAGGTATCCTTGTTCATAATTTCATCATTCGGATTTATAGATTCTTCCGGATTCTTATCCCATTTTGCATACAAGACATCAGGCTTTGTGAATTTGAATGTTGTTACCTGATTCTGCTTTGTTCGGGGATCGGTAAACCAACCTTTGAATGTATATCCGCATTTTGTTGGGATGTAACTTTCGATACTGATTCTTTCGCCGTATCTTTTTGTTATTGGCCTGATAAAGCTACCGCCGTCCGATGCGAAGGTTAAGGTCACATTTCCGAAGAACCTAATTTCGCTATCGTATATCAGTTCATTCCGATGCCATTGCCAAGGTGCCGCCAATGCTGTCTGTGTCAGCAGTATGGTTACTGCCATTGCCGTACATAATACTTTTTTCTTCATAAAATTCTTCCTCTCTGATATTTGTATTTACCTTTCGGCAACACAAACATACCACAGAAGATTTGGAAAGTCTACGAAGGATTTTGCAAAAGCGCTTTTCTTTGATTAAACATAAATCCTATCACTTCTCAGAGTGATAGGATTTATGTTTATCTATTTACAAATTTAGATTCTTTCATTAAATACATGTTTCTGTCTGCTTGTTCAAATGCAGTTTCCATTGCTTTATTTATTCCAAATTTCACACGAGCGTAACCGATAGAAAGGGAGCATCCAATTTGCTCCATGCTGACTT
>JAZULN010000020.1:0-5220 GCA_045603125.1 Clostridia bacterium
ACCGGATTCGAAGTAAGAAGCAGAACGTGAAAGGTTGAAAGTAACCATACACTGATACTGGTTCCAGATGTTAACCATTCTGTTAACCTTGTCATCAGGAGTATCTACGGTCAGGATACCAAGGAGCTTATCCCAGTAAGCCTTCAAATCAGCCATACCCTGAGCAAATTTCTCGGGGCTGTTGAACTGTTCGATCATCTTGAGTGCTTTTACTTTATTAATAGTCTTGCCATCTGCCTCGAATTTTTCTTCAACAGGCATTTCTACGTAACCAAGTACGAATACGAGAGTCTTGGTTTCACCGGGAGCAAGGGTAATCTTCTTATAATGAGAAGCGATTGGAGCCCAGCCGTCTGCAAAGGAGTCGGTTGCTTTGTTAGCAATAACTGCCTCAGGATTGTTAAATCCATTGTATAAACCGATGAAAGAATCTCTGTCGGTATCATAACCATCAATCGTATCGTTTACAGAGTAGAACGCGTAATGATTACGACGATCTCTGTACTCGGTCTTGTGGTAAATTACGGAATCTTTAACTTCTACACGACCTGTAGAGAAGTTACGCTGGAAGTTGTTGCTGTCATCCTGTGCATCCCACAGACACCATTCTGCGAAAGAGAACAGGGAGAATGACTTCTCTGCGCTACCTTCGTTGGTCAAAACTACCTGCTGAACTTCGCCATCATAATCCTGAGGAACGAAGAAAGTAACTTCTGCCTTTAAATCATTTTTCTTACCGGTAATAACGGTGTAACCCATACCATGACGGCATTCGTAAGAGTCTAATTCTGTTTTGACAGGTGACCAACCGGGATTCCAGATGGTACCATTATCATTGATATAGAAATAACGGCCGCCCATATCAATAGGAACGTTGTTATAACGATATCTGGTAATTCTGCGGAGACGAGCATCTTTATAGAAAGAATATCCTCCGGCAGTGTTGGAAATCAACGAGAAGAAACCTTGTGTGCCCAAGTAGTTAATCCAGGGATAAGGTGTTCTCGGGGTTGTAATGACATACTCTCTGCGAGCGTCATCGAAATAACCAAATTTCATACTACTTTCTCCTTATTCTGTTTGTATTCTTTTAATAAGTAGGAACAGTCAGGTTCAGACTGCGCCTTATGTCCTAAATTATACAATAACTGCATATAGAAAAGCAAGCAGAATTAGGCGAAAACGGCAAGGATTTCTTCAATATAATATAAATAATTATATATTTTATGAAATAATGATTTTAATATATGAAAAGCATAAAACAGAAGATGGCCTGATAAAAATGTTTAAGGGTAAAAATCAAACTTATGAAGAAAGACTTCTATATATATGTAAAGAAAACGGCGGGAAGATTTTTAAATATAAAATTATAAATTCTGAGATGTTTTGTCATAAAAACAGCAAATACAAGATGAATTTTTGATGAAAAAGGATAAAATACCGGATGCCTTCTTTATAAAAACGAATATAAAATACTTTTATAAAAATAGAAAAAAGACAACCAATGACACAAAAATGAACAAAAAACCAATAAATTATGAACAAAAAATGAACAAAAAACTATTAATATTCCACAAAAGTATGAATTTTATACAAAAATAACATAAAAATGCTTGCTTTAATGGATAATCTGTTATATACTAACCTTGCCAGCAAAAAACAGAGCAATCTGTTATTGCCGGTTGTTACTATTAACAACACTATAATAATTAAGAGGAGGAAAACAAAAAGTGAAAAAGAAATTATTGAGTGTATTGTTATCTACAGCAATGGTTGCAGCTCTTTTAGTTGGCTGTGGCGAAAAAGAAGTAACTGAGACTCCTGCAGATCCCGCAGATCCCGCAGAACCCGTAGCAAGTGAAGAAGTTGCCGAAGAAGGTAAAGTTCTTAACATTTACTGCTGGAACGAAGAATTCAAGTCTCGTGTAACAGATCATTATCCTGGATACGTAGAAGTTGATGGTACTACAGGTACAATCGGTGATGTAACAGTTATGTGGAACATCACACCTTCAGCTGACAACGCTTACCAGAACAACCTTGATGAAACATTATTAGGCCAGGCTGATGCAGCTGATGATGACAAGATTGATATCTTCTTAGTAGAAGCTGACTACGCTGGAAAGTATGTTAACACAGACTACTCTTTAGCTCTTTCTGAATTAGGTATTACTGATGCAGACTTAGCTAACCAGTACAAGTATACTCAGGACGTTGTAACTGATACAAACGGAAACCTTAAAGGTTCTTCATGGCAGGGATGCCCTGGTGTTCTCATTTACTCTCGTGCAGTAGCTGAAGAAGTTTTAGGAACACAGGATCCTGCAGAAGTTCAGAACTACGTTAAGGACTGGGCTACTTATGCTGAAACAGCAGCAACAATGAAAGAAGCTGGCTACTTCATGACAGCATCTGTAAACGACACATATCGTGTATACTCTAACAACGTAACCAGCAAGTGGGTTGAAGACGGTGTTATCAACATCGACGAAAACATCATGAACTGGGTAGCTGATTCAAAGGCTCAGGTTGACGCTGGACAGACAAACACATATGACTTATGGTCAGATGACTGGTCTAAGGGCTTCTATCCCGATGGAAAGGTATTCTGCTACTTTGGACCCGCTTGGTTCGTAGACTTCTCTATGGCAGCAGATGCTGAAGGTTCTATCGCTAACGCTGGACAGTGGGGCGCTTGCTCAGGTCCTCAGGGATTCTTCTGGGGTGGTACATGGATGTGTCCTGCAACTGGAACAGATAACCCTACACTCGTTAAGGATCTCATCTTAACTATGACAGCTAACGATGACGTTCTTAAGGAAATCGTTGTTGATGATAACGACTTCACAAACAGCAAGCCCGTTATGGATGCTATGGCAGCTGATACATCTTACGCAAGCAAGGTACTTGGCGGCCAGAACCCTCTTGGTATGTACTGTGCAGGTGTTGAAACTATCGACTTAAGCAACCTCTCAGACTACGATCAGGGATGTAACGAAGAATTCCAGAAAGCTATGAAGGGATACTTCGAAGGCACATACGCAACAGAAGATGAAGCAATCGCTGCATTCTATGCTGCAGTAGTTGAAAAATATCCTGCATTATCTGCTCCCCAGTAAGTAGAATTTTGTAGTTAGTGCTAAATAAAAGATGTGCCTGCCTATTGTAAAGTGGGCAGGCACGTTTTTATGTGAGTAAACGGCGAAGGTGGTTTCTTTTTAATTTAGGGGATAACGGAGCCGATGATAAGTTGATTGCGGAAATATAACCGCGTAATTATAGCTACAAGTTGCACGAAATGGAGGACGTTTGTTTATGAGTAAAGCAAAAAAAGGGAAAGTTGTAAGCTATAACAAATGGGGTTACATATTCTTAGTACCGTTTATCGTAGTATATGTTACCTTCCAGCTTGTTCCTTTATTTAATACAATTTATTGGAGTTTCTTTGAATATTACCGTGATGGTATGGCAGTTATCGGACCTAATGTAGTAGGTTTGAGAAATTATATTGAATTATTCCAGAATGCGGATCCTGCGGTTCCGAATTTATTGGATTACACTTTAAACACAATGATTATGTGGATTATGGGCTTCATTCCCCAGATCGTCGTATCATTACTTTTAGGTTCTTGGTTTTCAGATAACAGACTTCGTTTAAAATGCCAGGCATTCTTCAAGACAGTTATCTATCTCCCGAACTTAATCATGGCTTCCGCTATGGCGATGTTATTCTTTACATTGTTCTCAGAAGGTGGCCCTATTAACTCAATGTTGATGCAGATGGGAATTTTGGATGAACCCTTTAAGTTCTTATACAATACTATGTCAGTAAGAACTATTGTTGCATTTATGAACTTCTTAATGTGGTTTGGTAATACAACAATCCTCTTGATGGCTGGTATGATGGGTATTGATGCTTCTCTTTTCGAAGCGGCAGAAGTAGACGGCGCTACACCTACACAGGTATTCTGGCGTATTACATTACCTCTGTTAAGACCTATTTTGATTTACGTTATGATTACTTCCTTGATTGGTGGTTTGCAGATGTTCGACGTACCTCAGATTTTAACAAATGGTACCGGTGAACCTGCTCGTACATCTATGACCTTGATTATGTATCTGAATAAGCACTTGTTCAGTAAGAACTACGGTTTGGGTGGTGCCCTTTCAGTAATTCTCTTCATCCTTACAGGTGTACTTAGTATGATCGTATACAAGTTCTCAAACAATAATGATTAGGAGGTAATGAAACATGGCAAGTAATAGTTCTATGTCTCTTCAGATTGAAGATTCAAAGAATACCGGTGGCGTGAAAGCTAGAAGAGTAGTTGCTTATATTGTTTTAGTTGCTATCAGTATTTTATGTTTATTCTGGTTCTATGTTTTGTTCATTAACTCAACCAGATCACATTCGGAATTAACATCTGGTTTCCAGGCGCTTCCGAATTTCAAAAACTTTAAATTTGTAACACAGTTTTTCACAAACTTTAAAAACCTTATGGCAGGTACATTGCCTATTTGGAATGGTTTGTTAAACTCTATCATCGTAGCAGGCTCATGTGCACTTTTGAGTACATACTTCTCTACAATGACAGCTTATGCAATCCATGCATATGATTTCAAGTTAAAGAAAGCTATCTTTACTTTCATTCTTATGGTTATGATGATTCCTACACAGGTTACTGCATTAGGTTTCATTAACTTAATCACAGATATGAAATTGGATAATACATTTATCCCCTTGATTGTTCCTGCAATTGCTGCACCGGCAACATTCTTCTATATGAAGCAGTATATGGAATCAACATTGCCCTTGGCAATTATCGAAGCTGCTCGTATCGATGGTTCCGGCGAGTTCAGAACATTTAATACGATTGTATTGCCTATGATGAAACCTGCTATCGCAGTTCAGGCTATCTTTACATTCGTACAGAACTGGAACAACTACTTCACACCTGCATTGGTGTTAAAGAAAGACAAATTACAGACACTCCCTATCTTAATCGCACGTTTGCGTTCAGCTGACTGGTTGAAGTTTGATATGGGTCAGGTTTATGTAATGATTGCATTCTCAATCTTCCCTGTTATTATCGTATATCTTTGTTTATCTAAGTTCATCGTTTCAGGTGTTGCATTGGGTAGCGTTAAGGGTTAATTTAACCCCACAAAACTTATCAAAAAAGCGATGTTATCGCAAAGGGACAGCAGATTCTGCTGTCC